>JABSRG010000101.1 GCA_013215165.1 Opitutales bacterium
TAGACACGATCAACCGCTACAGCCCATCAATACTCAGGTTTGATCTCCGCCATCAGGTCTTATGGGATGGCTGTGAAGCAATTTCATAGAACCGATCGAGCACTCTCGAGAGGCGGCTGAAGAGTTTTCAGAGGTAGGCCAAAACCTTGAATCAGAAACGCGCGAAGTGCGGCAACAGGTGGATGGTCTAAAGGTAGCCGTCGGGGGCCACGGCAAAGCCTCTGGATGTTGATTTTTTCGTTCCGCTCATGGCGGATCCAAAACCCTAGATAGAATGCTATGAAAAATGTATCCATAATTAAAATACATACTCTCCTCTTCTGCCTGTGCATGAGCGCAGCTAACAACGCCTCCGCACAGTCAAATGAGAAGTCCTCCAGCTGGAAATCCACAATAAAGACTCACGCTAGCATCGCGATCGACACCAACGTCTACATCCAGGACGCCGGACCGAATGCCGAGGAATCTTCGCTTGTCTGGAAAGCGGGTCTCGACTTCAAAACGGCATATACTTCTGAGAACGCCAAAGTAGCACTTTCATTCGCTCCAACATTAATCGAGTACGCCGACACTGACGATCAAAGCCATCAAACTTATATTTTTTCCGCATCAGGCAAAGCTGGCACTCCCGACTCCGGACTCATTAAAGGCAAAGCAAATTTCCATGTAATCGATGGCAATGAACTTGGTCCTTCTTTTCCAGGGACCGGGGCCACCTTCCTGGGGGGAGTGGGCCGCAGAAATCGACATGACGCCTACATCGCGAAACTCAGTCTCGCCTACACGCGCGCTTTCTCGGAAACCCTCCATGGCACCGTCCGCTACAATGGTTATTTCCACGACTTCCAAACGCGTTCATTTGAATCATCCGACCCCAACAAGCCCACCGGCTACGTCAATTACTCTGACCGTTCCAACCAAACACTAGGTTTGGAAGTTGGCTGGCAAGCCCTCGGTGAGGCTTCCGTGCGTGCCGCATACGAATTTGGGTGGCAGGACCAGGATGAAAAACTGGGCAGCTCATTAGAATATGATAACACCTACCACCGCCTTCTCATTGGCGTATCGGGCAAGGTCAACGAAACGTTCAGCGCAGATTTTCTAGTTGGACCCGAGTTCAGATCATTCGATGGCACCTCTGCCACTGGGTTTGATGAAGATCGCACCCTACTCTACGCCGCTGGATCTGTATCAGCAAAACTCGGGAAAAAAGGTAAACTGACAGCAATCGTATCACGCTACGCTCAGCCATCTTACACAGGCGGCAGTGTCTACGAAGACTATAAATGGACTTTCAAATACGCCCAAGCATTCGACGATGGCCTGGATACCACACTCGCTTTTGTCCGCTACGAGGGGGACTGGTTGAGCGGACAAGGTATCAGTCGCAATGACATCCTTTACTCTGGAATCGCCACGCTACAGAAAGGCTTTGCCAATGGACTCAAGGTGAAAGGCCTGGTCCAGTATGACACCAGCGAGTCCGTGGTCGCTATCCAAGAGTATGACCGCACCTATGCCGAGGTGTCTGTTCACAAAACTTGGTAGCAGTTGGTTCTGCCCGGGTACCCAGTGAAGTCGCCCGCGTAATTTCGCTTTGGCTATAACGCTCTCGAAGTCAAGTGACCGTAATTCAAATCGAAACCAAACTAGCGAGCCGACAGAGCGGCTTGGCTACAGTTCATATTAGGCAACACCGGTTTTTTCCTATTTCAGATTGTCTTTAATTGGGAGTCTGAGATGCATACCTGAAATGGAAAAAGTGGTGCTGAGAGGGTATATCTACGTAACTGGTAAAGACCTGGAGGCGGTGCGCGGTGCTCTTCCCGAGCACGTGGAGCTCACACTTGCAGAGCCGGGATGCCTCATATTTCAAGTAACTGAGGACCCCCATCAGGCGGGACTATTCTCTGTCTATGAAGCATTCGATTCACCAGAGTCATTCCAAGCACATCAGAACCGCGTCCAGGCTTCATATTGGGGCAAGATCACCGTAGACGTCCGGAGAGATTACGAAATCAAAGGGCTGGACACTGGAAAATCGAATTCAGTCAGATCTGTGACTCATGACGAAACGCACGGGGCGACATCCCGTAGCGCAGGCTGAAACGACGACAAAAATAAGCGGGATCTCGAAAACCGGATTCATAGACAATCTGCTTGATCGGCACCTGCTCCATGCGCAAGCGTCGCGCCGCAAGGACCAAGCGTTGAGCAATGAGATAATCCTGTGGAGGTTGTCCCACCATCTCCTTCCACACGCGGCGAAAGTGATGATAGGAAATCGAAAGCCGAGAAGCTAACTGACGGAAATCCCAGTCTATCTCCGGCGCAGCGTTTATCTCTTCTTTGATCCCTGTGATCGCTTCAAACAGCTCAGACATGCTCGCGGGATGAGGCCGTTGTAGCTCGAAGAGTAGGCCTTCCAAACATTGAACCGCTCTAACATGGGAGCCCCGCTCAGATTCGATATGAGTAAGTATCTCATCCATCCTGTGCGAAAAAAACGTCGGGTCCTCAACTTTGATGGGAATCCTTTGAACATCCGCTGGAAATAATCCATGAGCTAGATAGCGATCCGCCCGGACCCCAGAAAAGGCCACACATCGATGCACCCAACTTCTATCTTTCTGAGGCCATCCAAAGCGATAGCGCGGACCGGCATAAGTCAACCAAGCTACTGGGCCGGTAAATTCGACCAATTCTTCATCCCCGACGGCGTGTAGAAAACTCCCTGCCTCGCAATAATCTAAGACATAGTAATCGGAGAATACCTTATCGATCCACGCATTGCATTGGAGTTTTTTACCTCCAAACAAGAATCTGAGATCGTCATAGAAATCCATGCTCAAATAGGTCAATTTTTTGATTAAATCGTTTCATCCTTATGAATTTAAAAGACCAATATTGTATTTATTTTCGACTACTCTCAGATCAAATAAATCAATAAAATGAATACCTTACCAGAACCTAGCAAAACACTTTTCGTGATGACAGAAGAGGATGTCAGAGAATTTTACCGCGAAGCCTACATCGTAGCGCGCAATTTCATCTCTTCAAAAAGCGTCGATATCATCAATACCTCATACGAATCAGGAATCGAAACCCTCGCTGGTAGAAAAGAGTGGAAAGGGCTCCCTTTTTCAGAAGCTGCTCAGAAGGAACTCTATACTACCCGCGTAATCGAAGGACTCGAACTTCTCATGGGCGGAGAACTCGAGCTATGGCTCGGAATGTATGCTGTTGTGATGCCCGGAGGCAATGGGCTCGCTTGGCACCAGGACAACCAATACACCCACGTCCTTGGACACATGTGCAACGCATTCGTTGCCTTGGATACAATCACTCAGGAAAATGCCGGTCTCTGGATCGCTCCACGCTCCCATCTTCTTGGAAGACTGCCTAATGAGAACAAAGAGCCGGGGCATCGACGTGCGGCCGAGCCAGCCAACGCAACACCGGCACCTGACCTCAACCCAGGGGATGCAGTCATTTTTCACCGCGAGTTCCTACACCACAGTAAAATCAACCATACAGATAGACCCCGCAGAGCTTTTGCATTCCAAATTGCTAACAAGAATTGCCGATTCGCAAAAACCGGTGAGCTCGTGACCTCAAAAGAAAAGTGTTAACCCAACCTCTACAATCTTACCAAATATATACATATAATTTCATAGCCACATCCAATCAGGATTCGAATTTTGCTGCACCACAGAATACGCAGATAAGTGTCCTGCTATTGGGTATTTATGCTTAGCATGTAGCGGGCTGTCATTTGCATGGATGGCCTTCAGATTCGTGAAGTATCCATATGCGCAACCCCGTGCGCGCTTATCTTTTTCGCAAAATCTCTTCTATATAGATAGATCTGTGAATATTTGCGTAATCTGTGGTTAAAAACTGTGGGGCAGCTTTGAAATAACTTGATGAACACCAGCTCTCGCCAGGGTCCCAAGAAGGTAAAGCTGCCCCAACCAATGGGAGATCCTAACTCTAGAACCGATCGTAAATTACGACCTGGTCGTCGGGCAGGCGGGCGCCGCGGTCCCAAGCGGGCTTAGCCTCTTTACCCACAGGGATCATAAAACTGATGATCGTTCCTTGGGGCAGATTGACGAGTTCGGCCACCTTCTCGCCGTCAAAGCCGATCATGGGGCAAGAGTCGTAACCTAGACCTTTGGCAGCAAGCATGAGAGTCATCCCAGCAAGTGCTGAAGAACGAATGGCTTCGTCACGAATGAGCTTATCATTATCTTCGTAAAAGGGTTTGATCATAGGTCCGAGGATGTCTTGAACTTCTTGTGGCGCGTGCCCCCAGTAGTTGGCTGGATCAGCGAGGTGCGCCTTAATATCCGCGCACATTAGAAAGAGCACACTCGCGTCGGTAACCTGTGCCTGGTCCCAAGCAACCGCGCGGATTTGTTTGAGCAGCTCCGGGTCACGGATCACCAGTAGCCGGTAGTTCTGCATATTAAAAGAAGACGGTGCGAGTTTAGTCAGGCGGATCAGCTCCGCGAGATCGGCCTCGGGCATGACATGCTCGGGGTCGTAGTGTTTCACTGAGCGCCGCTCATTGATAGCTTGAATTACGTCCATAGTATATTTCCTAGCAGTGTTTGTATTAAGTTGAGAAAACATGGAGAAGGAGCGGAATGCGCTTATTCCGCTCCGTATTGGATTAGCTGAGACGGAACAGGATAAATTCTGCGTCCCTGCTAGCTGCAATATCAAAAGCAGTAGCCTCGACAGCTCCACCATCTCCATCAGTTAATACATGCTCGCCGATCTGGATATCTCCTTTGATAACCTGAATCCAAGCGTAGGGGAAACGGGCATCTTCAGGCACCGCCAAGCTATTTCCATTTCGCAGATCTCCAAAAAAGATCTGAGCATCCTGGCGAATTTCAGCCGAATCGTTTTCTCCGTCGGGCGACGCTAGAAGGAAGAGCCCATTTTCGACACGACGCTCGGCTGTATCGAAGTCACGGTAACGCGGCTCGCCGCCTTGCTCACGAGGCGTGATCCAGATTTGTAGGAAATGGGCAGATTTATCTGCCTGGGGGTTAAACTCGCTGTGGAGCACCCCACTGCCGGCGCTCATATATTGAAACTCGCCCCCTTTAATAACGCGTCCATTGCCTAGGCTATCCTTATGCTCCAGCTCGCCATCGATCACATAGGAGAGTATCTCCATTGAACGGTGTGGATGGGTTCCAAAGCCTTGGCCAGGAGCCACCTTGTCTTCATTGATTACGCGCAAGCTGCGGAAACCGACGTTGTCGGGGTCCCAATACTCTCCAAAGGAAAAAGAGTGCCGGCTATTCAACCAGGCGATCTGTGTGTGGCCCCGTTTTTCGGACGGGCGTTTGGTGAGGGTAATGTCGTTTTTGATCATGGATCTATTTTATCACCGATTGATGATTTGTCTTATACCAGATCTGTCATCGCTCTATGCAGGATCTGCATTGGCAAATTCGCTCAAGATCCATTGCTTGATTCAGAATGGACCTCAAAAAACTCAACTACTTGCTCGCTGTGGCTGAGGAGCTAAATTTCAGCAAAGCCGCACGTCGACTCGGAGTGAGTCAGTCTATGGTAAGCCGAGCCGTGAAGGAAATTGAGGATACAGTGGGCGAAAAGCTCTTTTTCCGCGATGCCAGTAGTATCGCACTCACCCCGGCAGGCGAAGCGTTCATCCCTAGAGTAGATGAAGCGTTGCTAACGATCGAAGAAGGCCTCAAGGAAATGCGTGAGGCATCGGCCCGCTGTGAAACTCAGATCGATATCGGCTATCTACCATCCTCTTACGACACATTTGTCGGCGATGTCATAAATGTGTTTCGTCAGACCTTCGCCTCGACACAGCTTACCCCTCACCCAATGGATGCAGGTCCGATGGTAGAAGCTCTGCGCGCAGGAAAAATCAACATCGCCTTTATCGGGCATATCTGCGCGGAGCTAGAAAAGGAATTCGATGTATTTAAACTGTGGCGCATCCCCTTGGTTATTGTCTTGGGGGCTCAACATCCATTGGCCAAGAAAGAGCGTCTAGAATTGAGCGAGCTGGCGGAACTACCCCTGATATCCCTTGACAGTGAAAACTTCCCTGGACGCCACGCCTTGATCCTCCAGGCCTTGCGTACCGCTGGTGTGAATCCAGCAGAAATTCGCCAAGTGGACGGTCCCTTGACCGCCCTAGCTCATATCGCAGCCAGCGACGTGTTCTCCCTGATGCCGAGTGAAGTCGAGAGCATCGCGACTCAGCATGTGCGTTTTATCCCCCTCAAGGATCCAGGTCCTAGCGTGGATTTCTATGCTCTGGTCCGTCGTGATGAAGCACGAAAATCGGTGCTCACTCTGCTCAATGAATGTAAACGGATCGTGGAAGCCAAGTAGCATAGGATCTGGTTAGCCTATGCCACCTTACCGAGCGCGTCGAAGTGGTTGAAACACAGTGTCTGTGAATACAAAAGCTAAAGATCGAATGCTAAAGCTGAGGTATGTTTATCTCAGGTATATTCTGATATCCGTAGCAACGCTTTCAACTTATACCGGACTCAGACGGATATTCGATTTTCAGCTGGGACTACTCAGCCTAAAGGATGAAGCGCTGGACTTGTTTTTCCCATTGTTTATCGCATATCTCGTCAGCTACCTTGGGCTGCGGCGACCACTTAAAATCTACAAGACCTCCAATCGCTCAAACAATCGTCATGAAAATAATGCCATGCTAGCATGGCTTGCAATCTCCTGTCCGTTGATCGTGAGCCAATTTTATGTCAAGGCTGCGGCATTCGAATTAGTTCCGATTCAGGACGTGAGCGAACTTAGGGATTTTCCACAGGAAAAGAATTTTGAGATCAAAAATATCTCAGTCGATTGGAATACATATCACTATTCCTACAGCACGAATACCACCGGAAAACACAACGAAATGAAGTGGTTCCGA
Source organism: Opitutales bacterium (assembly GCA_013215165.1). NCBI lineage: Bacteria > Pseudomonadati > Verrucomicrobiota > Opitutia > Opitutales > Opitutales bacterium. The sequence continues at coordinate 6,950 of JABSRG010000101.1, forward strand.
ACCTTGGACAGGTTTTTTTGTTCTGTTAAGGTGTAGCTCAGCCAGCTCCTGAAGGAAGTCGAG
>JABSRG010000102.1 GCA_013215165.1 Opitutales bacterium
GCAGTTTCCCTCAGCTTCATCTCCGGTGACCGGTTCGAAGAAGTTCAGATTTTCACTGACTGGAGAATATATAGTCATGGTCACACTGGTCGAGCCGCTCTGTCGGCTCGCGGCTTCGGTGTGGATCGGAGCAACGGCCTGCGCCACGACAGAGCAGGGCGATTACAGCAAAGGCAGTTGGGGACATGTCCCCGCTGTTATTGGGACGTCAGCATGCATTCTGAGCCAAGCCACGGTAGAACCTTTAACCCGGATTATGCGATCGGAGCGTACGAGAAGGTTTGAGATGTTGATGCGAAAGGGATTAAAGAAGCCTGAAGGCGCAGCCGCTTGGTGCGTCGAAGGTTTCTGCAAGACGTTGTAGGGCAGCAGATTGTGCCTCAGTTGCCGCGATCTATTGCATAATTCATATTAAAAGAAAAATTTATAATTTCAATTAGATAAAATGATATTGTAAATTAATAATTTATTCTCGGTTGTATTAAGGCTTTAGCATTTCATAAAACCTCCCATGTTGACGAAACGCTCATTGATTTCTCTTTTCCTAATCATTCCTGTGGTCGCTCAAGCCGATGAGCCTAACGGAGGAACACTGATTATGATCGGTTCAGTCTCAGCATGGTTGATCCTGGCCCAGCTATTATTCGTGAGGTTCAACCGGAATCAAAGACGGAAGAAAGAGATCACGGAAGTTATTGATAGCGAATAAATTGTGTAAAATACGTTTTGGATCCAAACGAAGGGCCGACCTGTGATGATTAGAAAATTCGTTCTTTTGGGTGTCTACTGTTTGCTGGCCCACGCTTTGGTAGCAGATACGAGCCAGACGCTACCATTCGAAGTAGATTTTGAGGCTGAAGAAGGTTTTATTTTAGGTGAGCTGGATGGAGGGCATGCTTTCTTTGATGAGAGCAGTGTCTTGCTCTCAATCGAACCTACGGCTGCATCTGGTCTGAATGGATTGATGTTCAAAGGCTCCGGTATATGGGGGGTCGATTTCGACTCGCTGGATTCCACGGTCTGGATCGATTTTTATGTGAAACCTCAGTTTGGCGAGTTTGAGCGATTGCCTGAAAATGTTGATGATCCTCAAGCTGCTGTCACCGCTTTTGCTTCATCCGGACTCCGGGGTGACATCTACGTGCTTGATGGTGATGGGCAAGGTGGGGGATTTTGGTTTCCTCTCGGTCTGGCTATATCCCTTCCGAGCGAAGGAGAGCTGCCGGATTGGGTGCGGATAACCTATCGATTAGACTACTTAAGGAAGACTTGGGACATTTTCATAAACGATGATCTATTTTTTACCGATCTTGGTTTTTTGGATGACGCCATCGACAGGCTCTCCTTGCTGCGTTTCGGTGCTACAGATGCCGCAGCTTATCTTGATTTCTTGTATGCTGGAGTATCCAACCCACTGTTTCTCGATAGTGATAACGATGGCATCAGCGATGCCTACGAGATCGCCTCAGGTTTAAACGTTTTTGCTGACGACCGGGCGGAGGACCCGGATTTCGATTCGGTCGCCAATATCCTCGAATTTATGAACGCGTGGTCTGCCACAAATCCAGATACCGATGGCGATGGCGTTCATGACGGCGAAGAATTCCGCTTGGGAGAAGACCCCTTAGTGGCCGGTGACTTCGCGATATGGCCGGTTCCATTGTTTGAGACGTTTGACGGATACATGGAACTCTCGTCCTTGTTTGATGCGGGTTGGGAAGCCTCTTCCCAAGACTGGGTTGCCCTATCGAGCGCACCGTGGAACGCGAATCCGTTCATTGAACTGGAAGGCGGGTCTGGGAACCAGGTCTTGAGTGTTCGATCCACCTCTTCAAATGCGCTGCCGGTCTGGGTAGATATGGCCATTAAGCCCACTCGATTTCCCCGAAGAGCGCATCCAGAGGTGCCGAGTGAAGCCGCCTCTGTTTTCTTTTTCGATACCGATGCTCGGCTAAATTATTTCGACCGGGACACTTTATCGTGGCAAGTGGACGCTGCTGTTTTAGATGAGTCTGCTTCTTGGCAGCGGGTGACGACGCGACTGGATTTTCAGTCTCAGCTCTGGTCGCTTTGGCTGAACAATCGCCTCGTAGTCCAAGATGCTGCATTCTCAAACCGATTACCTTACTTTACCGGAGTTGAGTTTCAAAAAAATGAAGGCGCGTCCGGAGATCCAGCACAGATCGACGCGATCACTGCCAGCTATCATGAGCCTGCATTCTTAGACGATGACGGCGATGGAGTGCCCAACGTTCGGGAACTTGGCTTAGGTCAAGACCCGCGCACCCCCGAGCAATTCTCGGGCTTTATCCGTGAGCCTGAATTACAGTTTTGGATTTCTGCCGACACTGGAGTCACCACTGAGACAGGTTCTGATCTGTGGTTGCTTGGCTGGATCAGTCTGGTTTTCAAAAAGAGTTATATCCCATCAGTCCCACCGAGTTTCCAGTCTCGATGAGCGAGAGTTCCAGTGAGTTAACTTGGGTCGAATTTGTGGGTGACGGCGATGGTTTGGCAGTCGATCTACAGGCCGATATCCGGCCTGATGGTCTTTCGTTTAATTTTGTTTTCAAAGATCTAGAAGCTTCATCCGGAACTGTATTTACCCTGATAGACCGGGATGGAGACATACAGCTCGAGCTGAGCGTTGTGGGCGCTGGCCCGTCCTCGGTATTTGAGCTCCGTATAGATGACCAGTGGGTACCGTTTGAGGAGAGTGCAAGGGTGCTTCCAAAGGGGCTGACAGCAGTGAGCTTGGCGATCGCATACCCCTCTACGCTAGAAACTGGAAATGTCGTCCTGCGGGCACTCTCCGATTTGCAGACGGTCGACTATAGGAGTGTGGGGGCACACTACCCAGCGGATATCGCCCACTCCTTTCTTTTAGGGGGTGTTTTTGAGGGGGGCGTTGCCGAGGTAGCCGTCATCGGTTCATCCGTTCCGCCAGATCAGCAAGTAGCCTATGAGCGAGGCTTGGCGGCAAAGTATGGGATCGATATCGATCTGGATTCAGATGGTATTTCAGACGCTTGGGAAATGCAAAACGGTCTAAATCCGATGGATGCCAGCGATGCTGGGGGCGATGTCGATGGCGACGGTCTGACTGCATTGGATGAATTTTTTGTGCGGTCAAATCCGAATTCACCGGATACCGACGGTGATCGGTTGGATGACTTTTTTGAGGTCTCCGCAGGACTGGATCCAACAAATCTAGATTCCGACGGAGATTTACTCTCCGATTGGTGGGAGAGCGAGCATGGGTTTGATCCACTTAGCAACGACCTACTTCTCGACGCCGACTCGGACGGTATGGCCGATGCCTGGGAGCAATACCATGGATTGGACCTTTCTATAGATGATTCTCAGGAGGATATGGACGGGGATGGTCTTTCAAACTATGCCGAGTTCCTGGCGAATACGCATCCCAGAAGTATCGACACGGATGCTGATAGCCTACCCGACGACTGGGAGCTCGCTTACTCCCTGGATCCCTTGGATGATGGAACCTTCGATGGCGCACACGCTGGGGGTGGAGACCCCGACGGCGATGGTTTGTTAAACATTCAGGAATTGGAGTTTGCGACCAGTCCATTACTTGTGGACACCGACGCCGACGGGGTCTGGGACGGCGATCAACAGACCGGTTTGATTCGTTGGGAATACTGGGACGGCCCCACGTCCCTAGCCAAACTCTATACCCATGCCGCTTATCCAGGTTCGCCTGAAGTCGTCCGCTACAAGACCTCCTTCGAAGGCCCCGTTGACTTCGACGATACCTATGCGACACGTATGCGAGGCTTTATTTCTCCGCTGCAAGATGGATTCTACACTTTTTGGATTGTGGGGGACAACGCGAGCGTCCTTCTGTTGAGCAGTGATGATTCCCCTCTGCGTAAACGCCGGATTGCCTGGGTACCCACTGGGCAATGGGCGCATATAGACGAATGGGATAAATTTCCCACTCAGCGCTCAGAGCCCGTCTGGCTGGAGTCCGGCTCCAAATATTATATTGAGACCGTTCATGCCGAAGGAGGGGGACAGGATAATATCGCGGTCGCCTGGCATGCGGACGCGTCACTCCTCGAGATTGTGGGTGCTGATGTGCTATCGCCTTACTTTGTTGCCGGTTCAGATACAGATCGTGACGGACTACCTGATGATTGGGAAGCGCTGGTTGGCTTGGATATCCATGATCCGGGTATCGATGTTCCCTTAAACGGTCCGCGCGGGGATCCCGATGATGATGGCTTAGTCAACGAGTATGAATTCCTGAATGGAACCGATCCATTCAGTGCCGATAGCGACGGCGATGGGGCCTCAGATACTTTGGAATTGAGCCTCGAAATGCTGAGTGCAGATCAATCTACATCAACAGATTCTGATTTAGGTAGCGAACCCTGGTTACAGGCGAATATAGACCTCCAGGCAGGTGACCTGTTCAATTTGGCAGGCGCTAACATACTGATGGCCACGAAGGTAGATGCTTACTTCGATGCGCCCTTCTTTTATCAAGCAGTCGAAGGCGACTTTGAGATCTCCGCAAAGCTCAGTTTTCCAGAGATTGGTTATGCACTCCCTGCCGCTGGGTTCATGGTCAGAGACTCGCTTGAAAAAGACGCCTCGACTGCCTACTACAGCGTGAGCCGCACAGATAGGTATGACCTAAGGTCGAAGCTCAATGGGTCTAATAGATTGAGGAGAGACGCGGACGCCCATAGCCTCAATCAACAGCGCTACAAATGGCTCAAAATGACGCGGCGCGGGGATACTATTGCGGTCTATCAGTCTGCCGATGGGTACCTCTGGACCCAAGCGGGCGAGTCCAGCCTCGCAACCACGGAGACCTTGTTAGTCGGCTCCTTTATAGTCAGTAACGGCACACTCGGATTGGTCGAGTTTTCATCGTTGTCGTTAGTCCAGGACACCGATGGCGATGGACTGACTGACGACGAGGAAGCCGTCCTCGGAACAAGCGATACCTTGGCCGATACCGATGGAGATGGCTTTGATGATGGCGAAGAAATTCATTTCTACCTGAGTAATCCCAGTGCCGCTGATTTGGGACAAGTGACCGAGATTGAGCAGCTCGATCTATCTTCAACTGTGTCTACTCGGGGCCGATGGCGTGGGACCGCAAATTCCATCGAGTCGATCACACCACGTGGGGAATTTCGGATGCCGCTCAACATACCGGCGGATGGCATCTACGTCCTAGAATTTGAGGCGTATCCACTGACGGACGAGCCCAACATCTCAGAATACGAGATTGCGGTTTCCATCGACGAACAATTTGTTGAGAGGCTCTTCTTCGATCTACCCGCGCGTCAATCCGTGGACCGTGTCAGGCTGGTGCTCCCCTGGCTCGCCGCTGGCAACCACCAGATTGGCGTAGCGTTTGAAAACTTCAAGTTGCGCCGAGGGATCGGTTTCAGTGAAATTTCCCTAAGTCACGTGGATGGTCCGGATAGCGACTCAAACGCGCGCCCAGACTGGGTAGACCACCGCTTGGAAATAATCAACGCAATAGAGGTCGTCTCGGCCCAGAGCCACGTGTCGCCATTCTGCCTGGAGGGCAGAAGTCGTTTCGAGCTCTTTGGAGACGTGGATGGCCAACCCCTGGAGCAGATCCCGGGTGAGCGCTGGTTTAGTAACATTCAGCTCGCCATCGACGCACCTACCTCGGCCCGCGTGTCGCTTGAAAACGGTGCAGTTGAAACGGAAGTTCAAATTGAATGGGTGCCGATTGATCTGTCGACAACGCCCGAAGTGAGTCAATTCGTGCGCGTGGGGGATACCCTGCTCTTCACAGTCGAAGATCCAAGTAGCAATCCGGCATCAGCTGCCTCGATCTTGTTAGATGGACAAGCGCTTGCTGGGGTCGCGGTCGGATCGCGTGTGCCCATAGTATTCGATACAGAGGGGGTCTATTCCGTTCAGGGCCGTTTAAACGGTGTCGATCTCGCACCGATCACCGTCACTGTGATTGGGGCACGTTTTGCAGAGAGTCCCGTCGCTGTAGTAGCCCAGGGCAGGAATTGGGAAAACCCTCAGATACCGGACAGCGTTGAGATTGAGACCGACTGGAGAATGTCAGTGTCTCAGATTCCCCTGACTCAAGGGCGCGTATTTGAGATCACGACCAGTCAGATCGAGCCGCTTTTCCTGGCGGCCCGCTTACCCGGCGGGGGTCCTGTCATCGATTCTCAAAGTGTGCGAGGGCTACGTGTTGCCTCAACGAATGCAGCATCCATCGAACTCCTGGAAGTCTATGAAGATGGAAGCCAGCTATTCGAAATGAGTCTCGTTCAGTCCAACAATTACCCGGAAGTACACTACACGAAAGACATCTTTGTGGCTGGAGTGCTTTTTGACGATGGGTCGGTATTCAAAGTCGTCGAACAAGAAGAATTCAACGACCTCGGAATATACTACGTGAGGTATATCCGACCCGCCACGGTCAAGACATCTATCTGTCACCAAACCCTCATTCTTGATGGTCCAGCCGTCATTGGAAAGCCCCGAGGATGAGTCGAAAAGTTACTGTCCAATTATCATTGGCCTTTGTCCTGGTTGTGGGTGCCTTGCTGGTCTGGCAGGCTGACACCAGAGTCGCTCCCACGCACAATCCGCCCCTAGAAACCCCCGCTAAGGAGCGCGCTAGTGGCGACCCGATCCGTTCAACGGAGACTGACGATTCCAGCAGCCCCTACGCTCCCAGCCTAGCGAAGCTTTCAGCTAAAATAGCATCTGAGCAGCACATTCAGAAAAACCTACCGAAGCTCTCTGTTCGCAAGCCTGCGGGCATTTTTCAGAAGACCTACTACGC
>JABSRG010000103.1 GCA_013215165.1 Opitutales bacterium
TAGACACGATCAACCGCTACAGCCGATCAATACTCACCCCTGATCTCCGCCATCAGGCCTTATGGGATGGCTGTGCATCCAGATCTAGTCTAAGTTGGTCGAGATCGATGACGACACCGTCTTCGTCCTCCTCGTGCACATGCTCGTCTTCAGAATGCTCACCATCGTCGTGCTCGTCGTCCCCATGATCTTCTTCCTCATGATGGTGATGGTGCCCAGGCACGCCATAATCGGATTCATATGAGAAGATAGCCAGGCTCACCCGATGGCCCTGTTCCGAAAACCAAGATAGCGCGGCCGAACCAGCCACCGACTCCACGAAGGAATTCTCCAAAACATCACGGACTGACTCCTCGTCTTCCTCTTCCTCATGACCATGCTCATCGTCATGGTGCTCGTCATCCTCGTCGTCATGACCGTGCTCCTCTTCTTCGAGGGACATAAACAAAGCGGTCTCTGCGAAACCAGGGATTTGATAATCCTCATGATCACGCACCATTCCACTGAGCCGTAAGCTGAAATTTGAAAAGCCGATCGTCGTCAAACCAGCTACGTCATAGCCGTTTGAGCCGCCTGTGTAGCGTCCACTTAGGCGAGTAGTAAACCTATCTTCGGAGACCTCACGCGCAATACGTCCGTCGCGAACATTCACCACACCCCCGATCGCTGAACCTCCGTAGAGCAAAGTCGCAGGACCACGGACCACCTCGATAGCTTCAGCAAATAGGGGCTCGATCGTGACAGCGTGATCTGGGCTCGCTGATGAGACATCTTGGCTGTCCAAACCGCTCTCGACAACTTTAACTCTAGGCCCATCAAATCCGCGGATCACCGGACGGCTTGCGCCACCTCCAAAAGAGGTAGCATGCATTCCAGGTAAGCCACTCAGTGTATCACCGAGATTACTCTCCCAGCCTGACTCTAATGCTTCCGCAGGCAAAACACTGATAGGCACGGCGATGTCCTCAGGGCGCGTGGGTCGCGCCGTGGCGGTCACAGTAAACGGAGCCAGGTCATCAACAGGTTCGTTCTTGGAAGATGACTGAGCGTCTAGGATTTGACCGATGCCAAATAGCGTGAGGCCCGTAATGATTCGATTACGCAGATTAGACATGAGATTGTGTTTCAATTATAAAGCCGTAGGCAACGCGACAATCCAAGTCGAAAAGAAAACTACGCACCCTATAGAGGGCGACTGCGTCAGAAGTCTAGATCTGCAGTGAACAGGTTGCCTAGGTGGTGCTCACTGCCCGTCTGCAGATAACACCCAGGCACTCGGATGCTTCTCGAATCCAATGTGGGGATAATACTCCACCGCCCCAGGTGCAGAGAGAAGCATAATCTTGCATGACGTCTCAAGTCGCTGACGTGTCTCGTCTATCAGCTTTTTCCCAATGCCCCGCTTCTGAAATTCTTGATCCACAGCCAAATCTGAGAGATAACAACAATAGTGAAAGTCGGTCACGGAGCGCGCGATACCCACTAAGAGATTGTCACTCCAACAGCTCACCATCAAATCTGCATGCTCGATCATTCCTTGCAGCTGCTCTATGTCGTTAACGGGCCTACGCTCCCCCAATGATGAGCGGATCAGCACGTCACGAAACGCTTCTATCGTAACTGTTTTTGCTGAAGAATAGACAAGCACTAAACTGACTAGATGGGACTTCTCATCACAGGCATTTCTTCTAAGAGACAGGATATTAATGCTTTTTTAATGGCTTCCCGGTCCAGATCAATACCAATAAACACGAATTCCTGCCGCGGTCTGCCCCAAACACCGTCAGGGGGACTTTTTGAAGGCCCACTCATCACCACATTCCACTTCGAAAGGTAGCCAGCGCGCATCATTTTGCCAGCGATGGATAAGGAACCTATCCGATCGGGCTCTTGTTCTGTCCAATAGACTCCCTTTGCCCGTAGCACGCCCGCTAGACCGCTCCGCATCACCTTAAAAAAGCGCGACTCCACAAAGGGTGCTTCAGCTCTAAAAAGAAAGGTCTCTAGGCCATAGTCTTTATGATCGTGGTCATGGTGGTGATCGTCGTCGTGGTCGCCATGCTCATGGTGATGATGATCATGCCCGTGGTGGTGGCCGTGGTCTTCGATTTCATTAGTATGAAGCCAGGCAGCACCAGCCAGCGTTGTTTCCTTGTTATAGCGATGCTGCTCCATCAACTGCACCACATCGATTTCACCATCGCGGCACTCCCATACCTCAGCCGATACGTTTAGGCCTTTGAGATAGGTGCGAAAACGAGCGCGTTCCGCTTCTTCCATCACATCCACCTTGTTGATCAACAAGACGTCAGCGCACTCAATCTGTTCCATGAGCAATTCTTGTAAGGGAAGTCTTGGATCACTGGGCAGCAAATGTGTCCGTCGTGTATCTCCAGTATTTTCGGGAGACTCAAAATACTGCTCGAAATTACCTCCGTCTAACACCGTCACCATATTCGCCGGATAGACAAAGTCCGTCCCGCGGCGACCATGGGAATTGGGTGTATACAGAGTCTGCAAAATCGCCTTTGGCTCAGCAACACCGGTGGCTTCGACCAAAATATGTTCCGGCTGAAAGCGCTCAACAATCTCAAGCAATGCATCAAGCAGATCGGTCTGAATCGTACAGCAAATACAGCCCCCCTTCAGCTCTAAAATCCCAGAGACGGCACCATCCAGTTCCTTGACAGCACTCTTAATGAGCATGGCATCCACATTGACCTCGCCCAAATCATTTACCAAAACAGCCATCTTCCGCGTCGAAGCCTCCGCCAAGACCCAGTTTAATACCGTCGTCTTTCCGGCGCCTAAAAACCCACTCAAAATGGTAAGAGGTATCGGCTTCGAGGGAAGCTGAGAAGGATCGGGATTCCAGGTAAAGAAGCTCATAATGTCAGAAACCTTCTAAGGTTATCAGGCCCAGAAGCGAGTGTGTCTTCAATTATTCTAGATGCCCAGATTTAGATGTTAATTGGGCAACCACACCCCGGGATCGCCAAGCCCCAGCTTGGCAGACTCGCGGTAAAAGTAGAAATATCAGGGCATTCTGCATTTAACTCGAATTATGCAATCAAACCACTCTTTCGGCGGCGGCGAAGCGCCACCCTCCAGCGTCCTTTATGATTTGATGGGCAGGCTTTGACGTGACCTATAAACCTGAGCAAAATCAAGCAATCTAAGCGAATATCTTTACGCAGAGTGCACTAGCTAAACTGGAGACCTTCCAAAACAAACAAGACTCCCATCAATCGTCCTTACGCGCAATATCCTCACGCCAAGCTCCCTGTGCCGGATCTTTGGCGATTCTGGCCGACAAAAATCCCTTCGGATACTCGGTTTTCCAATCCGGACCAAACAGCCGTGAGTGGATCAGTGTATTACGGTAAACATCCCAGTCTAATCGCCCCACTCGGCGATACCACAGGGTGATACAGGAGGACGTGATAATGATGAAAATCGAATAAAGGATAGCCACCCAAAGCATATCGTTGCTCAACGCCGACTCTGGGAAACTCAATAGGATGATCGTAAAGGCGACCGGTGTATTCTGAATGCCAGTTTCCAAACTGATGGCACGCTGCTGGATAGGAAACGCACCAAACAGCCGCGACACATAATAACCGAACAAAAAGCCAGCTAGGCCCAAGGCAATCGATGCGACATAGATAGGCCAAGGCGTGCTAAATATTAAGTCGTGGTGACGGTAGAAAGCCGTCGCGATCAGGTAAAGGATCACGATCATACCCATGAATCCCGCAGTGTCTTCCGCTACCTTTGCCCAACCGCGCGAAACGCGACGCAGAAGGAGTCCCCCGCAAACCGGCACGAGGACCAATATCAAAGATAAGACGATATCTTTGGTCGGGATCACAAAAGTCGCGTCAGGCCCTAGGTCATCCGAGATCATCTCAGTGAACGGACCCGTATAAAAACCCAGCAGCAGCGGTGTCATAAACAGGGCCATGATCGTAGAAGCTGTCGTCATCGAGATACTCAAAGCCACATGCCCACGTGCAAAGTAGCTAAAGAGATTGGACGTCGTTCCTCCTGGAAGGCATCCCACCATAATGATAGCAATGGCGGCAACGGGTGGTAAATTGAGTGCAAACGACAACCCGACCGCGATCAACGGCATCAACCCAAATTGCGAAAGGAAACCAACCAAGATCAATCGCGGGCGCTTGATCGCACCCATGAAGTCGGCCTTTGTGAGACTCGCACCCATGCCAAACATGATGATGAGAATCATCACGGCCAGCAGCGCCTTATCAATCGGGTAAAGCAGTTGTATGTCAGGATCAATCATAGCACTCAGGTCATGCCTCCATCTCTTGGATGAGACTCGCGTAACGCTCATGGATCGCATGGCGCTTTAGTTTGAAAAGGTTTGTGAGCTCCACACCGACTTCAAAAGGCTCCTCTAGAAATCGAAAATCTTGGATCACCTCGAAACGTTTAAATTCCGAAGGATTCGATTGGGCACTTCGGATTTCAGATTGAAAGCGCTCGCGCAAACCTGACAGACGGATCAGGTCGGCGAGCGAATCAGCCTCAAATCCCGCCTCGCGACATGCAGTTAAGTCAGGCAAAATAAGCGCGCCGAGCTGCTTCGCATCCTGCCCCACCACAACACACTCCGCGATGAACGGGATCAGCTTTAACCGCAGCTCAATATGCTCAGGCTCCACATTCTCCCCATTGCTCAGAACAATCGTCGACTTAGAGCGCCCAAGAATTTTCAGCGCATCGTTGAAAGTTATCATCCCCAGGTCACCCGTGCGAAACCACCCTGCTTCATCAAGCACGGACGCAGTCATCTCAGCATCTTTGTAATAGCCGTGCATGATCTGGGGCCCACGCACGTGGATCTCTCCTTTTAGGCCGCGGCCCCCATTGGAGTCTTGAGGATTTGGATAAAGAACCTCGCCAGTTTCTAGTTCTACAATCCGGATTTCAGTCTCGGGTATCAGCGGACCAACAGTACCACATACTAACCGATCCAATCTCCTAACAGCAAGGACAGGCGATGTTTCCGTGAGTCCATAGCCCTCCAAAACCGGAATACCAATCGCATTGAAAAAATGATCGATCTTCGCAGAAAGCGCACCCCCTCCAGAAATTGTCGCTCGCAAGGACCCACCGGCCTTTTGACGCACCGATTCCAGCACCGCCACATTAAAGAAACCATACCACGGTAAGAGCAGGGTCCACTTCAGAGCAGCCCAGCTCTTCCTCAGAAAAACTTCGACTGGGTTCACACGCTGGAGCCTCAGGTCCTGATCCCGCAGCACGAACAGAGCATCGCGATAATGCACCCCGAGAAATAGGGCGATGTGAAATAGAGTCCGGCGGATAGGATGTGCCTTCCGCGCACCGGAAATAATACGCTGGTGCAGGTTTTCCCAAAGACGCGGTGCCGAGGCCATAAATGTCGGCTCCACCTGTTTCAAATCATCCCCAAAATGCCGAGCGCTCGTGTAGTAATTGCAAGCACCATTGCTAATGGACAAAATTTCCATCATCCGCTCGAAAATGTGCCACACCGGCAGAATTGAGAGTGCACGATCCGTGCAGGATAGATCCAAGGTCACATGATCCACCTGCGACATGATGTTGGCATGAGACAGCATCACACCCTTGGGCTTGCCTGTCGTGCCCGACGTATAGATCAGCGAAAAAAGATCGTCACTGCGAATACCAGCCGCTCGCTCATCTACCTCTGTGGAACCGGCCTGCAATCGTTCATACCCGGCGGCCTCGACAGCGTCCAACCGCCCTACTCCCTGTGGCGCCTCCTTACCTGTATCCAATTGGATGATCGTTTCTAAACCAGGCAACTGGCCCTTCAAATCCAGGCAACGCCGTGCTATCTTTGGATTCTCCACAAAGGCGATCTTCATCTCCGAGTGATTCACAATATGTATCAGCTCGCTATCGGTAACATCGACCCCACGGGGTGTATTCACCGCACCTGCAAGCTGAATACCCGCGTCCGACAATATCCACTCCACTCGATTATCACTGAATACACCCACCGGCTCACGCGCACTCAGCCCCAGTCCAATCAAACCCTCACCGATGGCACGCCCGCGCTGATATAAATCCTCAAACGAAAGTGGTACCCAAGAGAGATCGCGCTGGCGCGTCGCAAAGGCGGGCAACGTATCAAAACGCTCAGCAGTGAGACGATAGAGTTCAGCAAGATTCGCAGCTTGAACACGTGATTGTGGAGCAGACTTCCCCATCCGCCGAACAGCAGCAAACAAGACCCCTACGGTCAAGCGTGTCTATGAACTAAAAGGGAATGCCCCAAACGAATAACAAATCGAGAAACGCCTCTGGAATTTCGAAGGCCCTCTATACCGGCTCCCCGAGCAAGGGTTAGGCCGACAACTAAGTCCTCTTACAAGGCGTGCTGCACATCGGAAGATATAAAGCCCGTTTTGAAGGCTTGGCCGACCCTCCCAGAGCATTTGAAGACGGCAGTTCTCGCGATTGTAAATTGAGCCCGACTTTAGTGCATGATATATCAGGCGTTTAGGCTTATTTACGAGAATTGCATAGGTATATAGCAACGATTTCACAGCCATCCCATAGGGATGCGCTAAAAAATTAAAAAGTGGTTGGCTTTGGCGGACTTCCGATCAAGGAAGTC
>JABSRG010000104.1 GCA_013215165.1 Opitutales bacterium
GACTTCCTTGATCGGAAGTCCGCCAGAGCCAACCACTTTTTAATTTTTTAGCGCATCCCTATGGGATGGCTGTGAAGGATTTTTTAAACTCCGGGTCTCTGGCGACGGCATGCTGTGGTTTGGCGCCTACGGGGGCATCGTGGAGAAAGAGTTGGATGGCGAATACATCGTGGATACGGCCCACTTGGTCGCCTACGATGAAAGTGTGAAAATAAGGCTCCAGTGGGCCGGTGGGCTCCTTTCCAGCATTTTTGGTGGAGAAGGATTGGTGACACGGCTCGAAGGTAAGGGCCGCATTTGGATTCAAACCCGTAGCTTGTCCGGACTGGTCGGTTGGCTGAACCCTAAGATCTAAGCGATATGGATATTTCTATTCAACACGGACCAGGGAATGCTGCTGCACGTGTCGATCTAAGTCCCGGCGACAGCATCGTCGCAGAAGGGGGCGCGATGATCAGCATGAGTGCCGGAGTGAGTATCACGACTGAAGCTCGGAAGCGGGGCCAAGGCGGTTTGTTTGGCGCGATCAAACGTTTAGCGAGTGGCGAGTCATTTTTCATCAACACCTTTACTGCAGGGCAATCGGGTGGAAGTGTTGATCTCGCTGCTACGCTTGCGGGGGATATGCAAGCGATCGAAATGGATCTAAGCACCAACTTGATCGTCCAGAGTGGCTCCTATGTCTGCAGTGAGCCTGGGTTAAAGATCGATCTTGGCTGGACGGGTTTTAAATCGCTCTTTGCTAAAGAGGGTTTGTTTTGGCTGAACATCAGTGGGTCAGGCAAGCTGGTGATAAATAGTTTCGGTGCTATCTTTCCAATAGATATTGACGGCGAATACGTCGTCGATACCGGCCATATCGTCGCATTCGATGAGACCTTGGATTATTCCCTGTCAAAAGCAGGTAAGAGTTGGGTGTCATCTTTTCTGGGGGGCGAGGGCTTCGTCTGTCGCTTCAAAGGTACTGGCAGCGTTTGGTGTCAGTCGCATAACTCACCCGGCTTCGGCAAGCGTATCGGTCCGATGCTGAAACCCCGTTAATCCGAAAGAATCATTATCGTGCTCATTGCTCAACCACATCCAGAGGGATATGATTTCTCATTCTCTGCAAAGCCTGATTTTGGCTTTGCCTCGGTGAACCTCAAAGCCGATCAGACAATAAAGGTCGAGGCCTCGGCCATGGCGACGATGGACACCCACATCGAAATGAAAACCAAGATGAAGGGGGGACTCGGCCGTCTCGTTTCCGGCGAGTCGCTCTTTATCAACGAATTCACAGCTTCAGGCGGGCCCGGCGAGATCGGAATCGCTCCCGGATCGCCCGGTGATATTTCTCACGTATATCTCGAAGATGAGACTATTTTCCTCCAGAATAGTGGCTTCGTCGCAGCAAGTCCTGACCTTAAAATCGAGACGAAATGGCAGGGCCTGATACGTGGGTTTTTCAATGCCGATGGCTTATTTCTTATCAAGATATCGGGCCGCGGAGATTTATTCTTTTCCACATATGGCGCTATGATCGAGGTCGATGTGGATGGCGAATATACTGTGGATAATAGCCATATGGTGGCCTTTACAGAAGGTTTGGATTATCGCGTTGATAAATTGGGCGGCTATAAGTCTTTGTTCTTTTCCGGAGAGGGTTTGGTCTCTCGCTTTACTGGCCAAGGTAGGTTGTGGGTTCAGACACGTCAGGTCCCGGCGTTTGGCTCTTGGGTTTGGCCCTTCCGTCCCAGTAAGAATAACTAATTAGGACGATTGCAAGGGCGCTCTTGTTTATCAATACCGCTCCGGTTTCTTGCTTTTGGCAATAGGCGTGCTTTTGTTCCAGAATGCTAACTGACCAGGCAAAAGCGGTCCCAGTGCCGGACTCCATAATCGAAGAATTTGAGTCCGCTTGTGGGGCGATTAATGTGAAGCGCGATGCGCGCACTCTCGAAAAACTCAGTAAGGATTATTATTGGTATTCACCGATCCTTAAGCCGCGGCTGGAGTCGCTGAAGGCAGATTTTGCCATTAAGGTCGATTCGCTCGAGATGCTCACTGCCGCGGTGAAACTAGCCTTTAAGCACCGCTTGCCGATTTCAATTCGCGGTGGAGGCACGGGTAATTACGGACAGATGATTCCCCTCTATGGCGGCGTCCTCCTCGACCTGTCGCGGATGGACAAGATCCACTCGGTTGAGGGTGGTGTCGTGCGCTGTGAGCCTGGAGCCAAACTTTCAAAAATCGAGAAAGTGTCACGCGCAGCTGGCTACGAGCTGCGCTGTATGCCCTCAACTTGGATTAAAAGCTCTATGGGCGGCTTTCTTTGTGGCGGGTCTGGAGGTATCGGCTCGATTCAATACGGAGGCATTGCTCACGGGGATAACATGAAGTCGGCGACGATTTTGACGGTGGAAGCTGAGCCACGCCTGCGGAAATTTGAAGAGACGGATTGTCTCAAAGCCCTTCATACTTATGGAACGACGGGAATATTGGTTGAGGCAGAAATGCGCCTTGGGGAGAAGAAAGACTACCAACAGATTATCGCGGTTGGAGATAGTTGGAAACAAGCGTCTGAATTTTGCGACGCGGTAGCTCGTGACAAAACCTTGGTGAAACGTCTGGTGACTGGGTTTGAACCCGAAGTCCCGGACTATTTCACACCCATAAAAGAGCACCTACCCAAAAATTGTTCGGCATCCTTTTTCCTTATCGAAGTGTCTCAGGCTGAGGAATTGAAGGCACGCGCTGAAGCCGTGGGTATGAAGATCACGTTTGATCAACCGCTCTCGGATCCGCCAGCGCCACCATACATCACAGACTACACCTGGAACCATACGACCTTGCACGCGCTCACGGTCGATCCGACCATTACCTACCTGCAGGTCGGTTTCGGCGACAATTGGCGGGAACAGGTGGCTCAGCTAAAGGAAAAATTTGGCCAAGAGTTCCTACTCCACTGCGAATGGGTTCTCTCCAATCCAAAGATGCAGGTCGATGCGGAGATTGTCGTAGGTGGACTGCCGATCATTCGCTACCGTGACCCGGAACAGCTGCAAGGCATGATCGACTATTGTTGGGAGATCGGCGTTTTCGTGGCAAATCCACATACGGACAAACTTGAGGAAGGCGGCGCGCATCCGGATATCGAAGAAAAACGGGCGCTTAAGGCCGAGTCAGATCCACAAGGGATCCTGAATCCTGGTAAGATGATAACCTACCCGGATAATCCTTTTGCCGCCTAGGCTAAACGTATGGATCCGTTCAATATTGTCTCATTCAAAGGGGTATCCAAGCGCTACGGCGAGGGCGCCTGGGTGTTGCGTGACATCAACCTAGAGGTCCAGAAAGGTGAGTTTATCTCATTGATCGGACCGAGTGGCTGTGGAAAGTCGACCGTTTTGAAGCTTATATCTGGACTGGCTACAATCAGTGATGGTGAGCTGGGCGTCGATGGGATGCTTCCCGATGATGCACGCGAGGAGATGGCCTTTGTCTTCCAGGAGCCTACTTTGATGCCCTGGCGTCGCGTTCTTGGAAATGTAGAGACTCTATTGAAGCTGAGAGGCGTGGAAAGGGTGAAACGTCAGGAGGTTTCTCGCGAGATGATCGATTTGGTGGGATTGTCCCATGCGGTTACTCAGTTTCCTCGTCAGCTCTCGGGAGGCATGAAAATGCGCGTTTCGATTGCGCGCGCTTTGACTGTAAATCCAGAGATCATCCTGATGGATGAACCCTTCGGTGCACTCGACGAAATGAGTCGCGATCGTCTAAATGAAGACCTGCTGGCTATTCGATCTAAGGAGGACTTTACGGCATTCTTTGTCACTCACTCAGTCGCCGAAGCTGTGTTCCTATCGACACGAATTGTAGTCCTCTCTGCTAACCCGGGACAGATCCACGAGGTGATTGATGTGCCTTTTGAATACCCACGCACGGCGGCGCTCAGAGACGAAGGCGCATTTCACGACCTGGTGATCCACGCATCGCAGTCGCTGCGTTCGGTTGAGCACGCTGCTGCCGAAGCCCGAAAGGAGGCCGTCGTTGCATAAGCATCTTGCCTGGGTATTACCCCTGAGTTTGGGCACAATCATTCTCTCGGCTTGGTATTTTCTTGTTGAATCGGGAAGAATCAATCCATTCATGCTCCCATCACCACGTGTGGTGATTGAGAAATTGTGGACCGAAAGTGACCGTCTAGGCATCGCAGCATGGCGGACTTTTCTTGTTTCGATTTTAGGGTTTGTTGCCGCATCGGGCGGGGGCTTCCTTATCGCTCTTGTTTTGGCGAGTAACCGTTACGTAAAGCATACGCTGTATCCCTTTATCCTGATCTTCCAGATGACGCCGATTATTATCATGATCCCGATGATTGGCATTTGGGTCGGCCCAGGTTTGGGTTCGATCATCATCGTTACCTTCGTGATCGGATTTTTCCCGGTGGTGGCCAATACCGTTACGGGACTCATGTCCACGGATAAGAATCTCTTGAACCTTTTTGTCATGGGTAACGCCAAAAAGTCCCAAGAGCTCATGCAGCTGCGTATTCCTTATGCCATGCCTTATTTCCTTACCGGAATGAAGATTGCGGGCACATTGGCACCGATCGGAGCGCTTACCGGTGACTTTCTCCTGGGTTCGTCAACCAGTGGCGGGCTCGGATACATGATCTTGGTTTATAAGGCCAACACAGATACCCCGGCACTCTTTACCCTAGGATTGGTCACCTGCGTGCTGGGCTTCTTGTTCGTCGGCTCTGTGAACCTTATCCACTATTTGCTTCTGAGGGACTGGCACGATTCGTATCAAACCCAGGAATCCTAACACTCCATCTCGATGAAATCTATTCTCCTAGCGCTCGCTCTCCTTTCACTGCTTGTTTTTTCCGGCTGCGGGGGAGGGGGAAGTTCTAACGACTCAGGCTTAACTCCCGTTCGTCTGCAAACCGACTGGTATGCCCAGCCCGAGCATGGCGGTTTTTATCAAGCCAAGAATGACGGCACCTACGCGGCAGCGGGATTGGATGTGACGATCAATCAGGGCGGTCCAAATGCCTTAATCTTCGAAAAACTTTTAACCGGACGGACGGACTTCGCGATTGGACGTGCTGACGATGTCATTATGCGCATCTCTGAGGGCATGCCTTTGGTCGTTGTGGGTGTGATGATGCAGCACGACCCTCAGTGCCTGATGCTTCATGGCTCAAATCCAGTGGAGACCTTTGCAGATCTTGACGGTAAGCGCGTCATGGCTACGCCAGGCGCTAATTGGATTCGCGCGCTTGAGGCAAAATACGAAATCAAACTCGACGTTATTGCCATCGATTATGGCATGGAGCGTTTTCTTGCTGACGAAAATTTCATACAACAAGCGTTCATCACCAACGAGCCTTACTATATCCGAAAAAATGGAGCAGAGCCAAAAGTCTTCCTCCTGGCCGACGCCGGTTTTGATCCCTATCGCGTGATTTACACGACAAAGGCTTACGCTTCCGCAAATCCTGAGGCGGTCGAAGCATTTGTCGCCGGTAGCACCACCGGATGGACCAACTATCTCCAGAGCGATCCATCTTCGCCCACGAACCAAGAGTTGATTGGCCTGAACCTAAAGCTGGACGCCGAATTTGTTAGTTATTCCATCCAGACAATGATCGAAAGGGAACTCATTGCCGGAGATCCAGAAAAGGGCCAAGCCATCGGAAAGCTCGATCCAGCACGCATTTTACAGACAATAACAACACTAAGTTCTTTAGACTTATTGAAGTCTCCGCTGTCCGTGGAAGACGTTGTATTTCAGAAGTAGAGATCAATCTAATATCTCTTTGGACCAAGGATATTTGCCAACAAATATAGGACTTAATCTGGATAGGTTACCAACTGGTTCACGCTACCACATGATTAACATAAATTCCTAGCGTGGAATTTATGATGAATTCTCCGTTATCAGGTTTTAGTTTATTACTCCGCTAATGCAAAAGGTGACTTCATGCGGCGTATTTGGCATGTGGGTGTTGGAAGCATGAAATGATCT
>JABSRG010000105.1 GCA_013215165.1 Opitutales bacterium
CAAAGAAGCCCGGCAGGAAGACATTTTTATTGTCAACACTGGACTGTCGACATGTTCATGCAAAATCCGGGCTAGTAGCTTATTCTTCAACCAGAGGTCAGCACGTCCAACCAGTTGAACAAGAGTAGTTTGTGCACTACTTTTCACTTCCTCCGAACTATTATCTTGTAAATTTGGTTGACGATTCATTAATTGAGAGAAATCGTGACTTAAGTTCACAACATTGCGGTCAGAAAGATGAATGATTCACTCAAAAGAACCCTCCGCTTCAACGCCCTTTCCTGCCTTGGGTTCGGTCTGGCCTTCGCCCTCATACATCAACCCATTGCCGCATTCCTCGGGGGTGTTCCACCGGAGATCCTTCGATTAGTCGGAATTGGATTGGCCCTCAATGGAGTGCATCTGGCTATAGCATCGCTTCGTCGCACTGGAATCGGGCGACTTGAGCTTGGCTACTTCATCCTCGGTGACTCACTGTGGGTATTGGGCAGCCTCGTTCTGGTCACTCTTGTCCCCCAGGTGATAAACAGCCCTGTAGCGATCAGCAGTACTCTGGCAGTCGCAACTCTCGTGGGAAGCTTTGCCGTGTTTCAGACTCGGTTGGGTTGGGATGTTCTGAAGGCTCAAGACTCTTAAGACGAACGCCCGCATTTGCGGCGGTTTTGGAGTGAGGAACGAACGGAAAAACCGTCCAAGCCACGCAGTGGCGATTGCAAGATGCGTTTGTTATGCATTTTTCCCTGTTACCGCCTGTTTAGTTGATTGAGACACATAAATAGCACTACCTACCGGAACACTTTCTTTGCTAACACTCTTTAAAGACACAATTATAGGCCAGCGTTTTCTAACACTTACGGAAGGGTCCTTAATATTCATGTGAGCAACACTGAATAATGCCTCTACACTTACTTGATTTCCTTCAGGTGTTTCTATGGTAACGGTTTCATTTATATTAACCTATTTACCTTCAGGAGGAAGTTCAAATGAAGGTGCCAAAACCAAACCGATACTTTCTATTAAAAAAGTATCCTCAACCTTCATAAGCTCAACTTTATCCATTAATTCTTCCTGATGCATAACGTCAAGAGGTGGCGCGCCAAAGGCGTTGCCACTCTCGCCTTGTTGTGCTTTTAGTTTTCTTCAAAGTAGTCCGAATCAATCTTTTTCAGCTCATAAACGCCTGCAGTGGATACACCCACTGAATGCTCGAACATTAGAGCAGACAATCGATCTCCGTCGATCAGGATAATCTTCGAATCAATCATGCTGACATAGTCCAATGCCTGCTCAGTAAAACTCGAAGTAGTGATAAAGATTCCTTTTCTGGCTCTCTGCCCTTGCAGTGCTCCCGCAAACTTTTGGATCTCAGGTCTGCCGACGCTTCCTTCCCAACGCTTCGCTTGGATATAAATCACATCCAAGCCTAACTTGTCTTCGTTAATTATTCCGTCGATACCTCCATCTCCACTTTTTCCTATCGCTCTACCTGCATCCGAACGACTGCCTCCGTATCCCATGCGAACCACTAAATCAATCACCAATCTTTCGAAGAAAGCTGGGGATGAATTCATAATATTCTCTAGGATCTCTTTTTGGATTCCTACTTTAATTGTCCGATATGCCGAAGCGATCTGGTCTTCTGGTGTCTGGTCTGAATCGATTGATGGTTCGGTAGTCTCAGTTGTATCAGACTCGTCCTTCTTCTTCTTTCGGCTTTTGAACTCCTTAAATTCTTCGAACTGCTCCAGAACCGTATTATCAATTCTAGAAATGCCCGACTCTAGTAATTCTTTTCCTCGTGTGGTGATTTCGAAAAAACCTCGTTTAGGGCTGTGGAGTATACCAGCTTGCTTTAGGTATGTTCTTGCCCAGCCAACTCTACTATCGAAAACGGTCTGGCTCCCACTTGGTAGGAGTTCTCTTCTTTCTTCTTCCGTCAGATTGAACTGTTCTGCGAGAATCTCGACTGCATCTCTGAACCTGTAGGTGCGACCGTCTTCGGCCAACTTAAGGACGGGATACATGAGAGTTTGATAGTCGGGGATAGGCATTATATTTTTTATCGCACAACAGTTAATATTATATCAACGAATCGTCGTTATATCACCGTTTCTCGGGCAAGCACCATGTCCATATTTTGATATGCAAATATCTATTTATCAATAGATTGTGTAATTTTATATGCATAATATTGGAAAAGGCTAAAACGATGGTGATCGGAGGCGAGGGTTTTCTTCTGAGCAGCGCTGCGCGTCGCCATCATACCTCATCGCAAAGCCCAGTATCCGTATGGCACCCTTGCGTGAAACCTTTGCTACCGGAAGCATTTTGCACAAGTTCGGTCGCTTGGATTGTCTGACCTTGCCGAGGTTATGGGTCACGTCAAAGCGTGCCCCTCCAATCATTGAGGGCGATGGATGGCGGCGCTTCGCCGGCGCCGGAGTGCCTCGTGTGTCCCCGCTTCCATGACTATGGTGGAACTGGGATAGCGTGCAGATAGGCAGGAGAGAGCTTCTTTCTCGTTGGCGATCGTGTTCTCTTCTACGATCTCTCCAGTGGAATTTAAAACGCATAGGGCATGCGTAGCGTTTCCGAGATCGAGGCCGAGGGTGTAGGTGTCTTTGTTAGCGTTTTCCATAATGAGAAGGAATCAGATTCTGTGCCGCCTTCTCATTCATTCTTGCTCGCCTCATTTGGCAGGAAGCAAAGATATGGGTATGAGCTTGGCGTAAGCCATATAGTCCTTGTCCAAAGTCAAAATAGGAATGCCCAATCTAATCGACTGGGCACATATCAAAAAGTCTGCTGCGCCTCCTTGCACTCCATTCCTTCGACAGTCGTTGAAAAATTCAGACGCCTTCAAATGATCCTCACTGATTGCTAAGTCGTCGGGAAACCCATCCAGAATATCTTTCAACTTAAGGTACTGAGGCTTCGCGCGAATACCAGAAAGACACTCCTGCCTGATAATTCCAAGCATCTGGACCTCTCCCTTAACGATCCCATCTCGCAATTTGTCCCGATATGGGTCCTTCAACTCTGATGACTTTCTCAGAAAGGGTGACCAAACCGAAGTATCTGCGATAAATTTACTCATGCTTGCCTAGCTTTCTTATAGTCATAATCGTCAAAATATTCGATCTGACCTTCCAACTCCAGCACCTTGAGCTGCCTACGATGCTGAACAAACTCCTCGAGTGCTTTATTTACCGCCTCTTTCTTGGTCTTAAAACCACCAAGCTTCAATGCGTCTGCAAGAAGCTTCTCATCAATTTTTAAATTCGTCGCCATGTGTCAAATAATGACACATAAATCGAGAGATTCAAGCTTTTTGGCGAACGCTAAAGGTCACATGCAGCGATGAAAGAAAATAATGACCTGAAACCGAATCTTTCCAAATTTGTCCCAGATCGACACTCGCGCGGGGAGCAATTGCTGTCATGTGCATTCTTGTTAGCACCTCCTAAACCTTAGACTTGCCCAAGCCGCTTGTGCTTCTCTATCTCTATGTTCAATCGTTTCTGATAGACTAAAGATTCATAGAAGGATGTTGGGATTAAGACACAAAAGATAGAAACTAACGATCCCCAGAGCATATCCAAGCCAAACATATACTCGACCAGAAACGCGAAACCTATCGATGACGGAGCTATGATCAACCATAACACCATCGGGAATCTAGCTAAACGCGGATTTTTCTTCATCACATCGTTCATAAGAGTAGAAATCTCTTTATCCCCCATGCCCTCAAAACATGGCAAGTGTCGATATACTGGTCGATTCAGCTTCATGAGGTTTCGCTATTCTCAGAGAAAGATGATAACCGCTCTTTTACAAAGAACACCAACGTAATCGTCATAAGTTCCATTCTTTTGCTAACGTATAGAGTAGCCGACGCCTAGGCGCAGCCTAGGTGTTGGCTATCTCGACTGGTTCGATCTTAAGTCGCTTTCGAGTTGGATTATCTCATCCATGATCTTGAGGATTCGCTTTCCATATTCGGTTATTGAGTATTCGACTCTAGGTGGAATCTCTGGAAACGACTGCTTCTCTAGCACTTCTAATTCAATCATTCGCTTAAGGTAGTAGCTCTGAACTCGTTTTGTTAAACCCGGTAAAGCTTTCTCAATAGCTCCGGGTCTGTTCGTTCCAGAGCTGATCTGTCGCAATATCCTCAGTGACCACTTGCAGCCATAAACTGCTGAAATGGTATCCGTAATATTTTTTTCTGCGTGTTTATCCATTTTCTACAAGAATGTGCCTATGGCTCAAAAAGGTGCCCGATTTACGAAGCACTCAAAATTCTGATATAAAGTAGCCTATGGATAACACAGATATCAAAAACAAAGTCGTAATAATAACTGGTGCTGGAAGTGGCATCGGTGAGCATGCAGCCGCAGCTTTCGTTCGAGAAGGCGCTAAGGTCGTTATGAATGGCAGAAGCGAATCGAAGCTGAACGCAGTTCAAAAAAAAATAGATCCAACGGGTGAGTCGACAAGACTGAGCGCAGGCAATATCTGCGAAACATCAGTATGTAATGAACTAACTCGTCTAGCGATGGATGAATTCGGTTCGGTGGATATTCTACTCAACAACGCTGGGGTGTTCGAACCGAAATCCTTTCTCGATCATTCTGAACAAGACATCGATTCATATCTAAGTCTTCTAAAGGCATATTTTGTTATGTCTCAAAATGCTGTTCGAGAAATGGTGAAGAGTGAGAGTGGTGGCTACATTATAAATATCGGTTCTATGTGGGCTTTGCATGCGATTGAAGCGACGCCTTGTTCCGGCTCTTCCACCGCTAAAGGTGGTGTGCATTCTCTTACAAAGAATCTAGCGATAGAGCTCGCAAAGCAGAAAATCAGAGTCAACTGCATCGCACCTGCAGTAGTAGAGACGCCGCTATTCGATCCTTTGCTTTCTCCCGAACAGCTCAATAGCTTCAATTCATTTCATCCGATCGGACGAAATGGAACGCCTGAAGATGTCGTGAATACTATTCTGTTTCTTGCGAGTGAAAAGCTTAGTGGCTGGATGACTGGTAATGTCCTGCCGTTAGACGGAGGTGTGACATCTGGTCGCAGCACTTGATTGTTTCTTTATCGAACAGCTAATATTGTATCGACAAATCGTCGTTATATCACCGTTTTTCGGGAAAACATCTCGTTTAATAATTAATACATAAATATCCGTTTATCAATGGATTGTGTAATTTTATATGCATAATATTGGGAAAGGCTAAAACGATGGTGATCGGAGGCGAGGGTTTTCTTCCGACCAGCGCTGTGCGTCGCCATCATACCTCATCGCAAAGCCCACTACCCTCGTGCGCGCTTCAAGCAGCATTATCGCTCCGCCCTACGCACCCGCTTGGCACCCTCGCGTGAAACCTTTGCTACCGAAAGCATTTTGCACAGATTCAGTCGCTTGGATTGTCTGACTTCGCCCAGGCTATGGGTCACGTCAAAGCGTTCCCCTCCAATTATTGAGGGCGATGATCGGATGGGCCGACGGGCATGAAAGCCCGCCAGCCTTCCACACCACCGGACGTGCGGTTTGCCGCATCCGGCGGTTGAAACAGGCGAGTCGCTAGACTTCACCAGTCCATGGGATGATAAATCCGTAGCGTTTGAGGCGACGGTTGCTCAGCGCTTGGTTCAAAGCCGGGAGCCGGGCAACACACCAGGCTCCCAATCCCGTGTAACCTAGACCACACGCCCGGGTATTCACACCCAGCCGGCTCAGAGCATTGATGCGACCAGCTGGCGTTTTCCAACGCAGCCAGAAGCATT
Organism: Opitutales bacterium; assembly: GCA_013215165.1. Classification (NCBI taxonomy): domain Bacteria; kingdom Pseudomonadati; phylum Verrucomicrobiota; class Opitutia; order Opitutales; species Opitutales bacterium. The sequence goes on from JABSRG010000105.1 coordinate 5,797, forward strand.
TGCGCATGTGCCGACGTATCCAACCGCTCAGATCGGTCAGGCCCCAGAGGCGTTCCGCAAGCTGGTAGTAGTTCCACCAGCCACGGATGTAGGCTTGCCAGTTGTCGCGCAGCTCGTTGCTGCTCAGCGACTGACGCGCTTCCCATAGACGTCGCACGTTTGCTTTCAGGCGTTCCAGACTTTTCGGCGATAG
>JABSRG010000106.1 GCA_013215165.1 Opitutales bacterium
GATCCACTGTAGCGTCCTGCACCGGTCAGCCCTGCCACGCGTTGGTTGCCATCGGCTTCGACAATGCCGTTGCTAGTGATATTAAGTCTGGAGTTGGGAGAAAGGACAAAGTTGTTTTCGAGCGCCAGCGTACCACGAGTGATGCGTGTTTCGCCGGAGAAATCCGACCCACTTTGGTCCATGGTGAAGCGGGCAGTGCTGTTATCGAGGGAGTTGATTTCAAGGCTTAGAGTGCCGCTGCCGTCTCTTAGGAGGCCGGAATAGCTGCTGGAGTTGGCGGCGGCAGTGGGGCGCACGCGGAAGTCTGCGCTGTGGCCGTTGAGCGCTTGAATTTGGCTCCCTGCCACACCGCTGAGGGTGTCGAATATGAAGGTGCCGCTACTGTCTAGGACGACGCGGGAATTGGCGCCACTAAGGTCTAGGTTGACGCCTGCTTCATTTTGGATCTTCGAGAACTGAAGGGTGCCATCGCGCACCTCCACTTGGGCCCCCATTCTTATGGGGCGAGTAAAGACAGTCCCGCCCAGTCTGAGGGTGCCTGGCCCGGATTTGTAAAGACTTCCAGAGAGCTCACCATCGATGTAGTCGAGCGTCTGCGCTGCCTCCTCAATGTTGATGCCGCCTCCGTCGAAATCGATCCTACCTCGCTCAAGCGCGAGCGTCCCGCCGCTGACTCCTTCGACTATTAATTCTTTCCCAATAAATTCTATCTGCGCGTTGGCGACATCGGTAGGTTGTAAAAAGATCGTAGCATTATTCTGCTGAGAACTAGCTACGATCACTGCATCGACATCAATCCCTCCATTAAAGTCGTTCCAGGTAAAGGTTTGGACGTCTGCAAAGGGGGTGTAAGTCCAATTTGCGGGTGAGGAGAAGGACAACCTAGACCAACTCGGCGTGTTAGCGCTCCAATCGCCGAATGAGTCGGCAGATCCATTGTTGTCTAGGTAGATGCGATTTACCTCTATTTCCAGGGCCACACTGGTGGCGTCTTGAACCACTCGGAAATCAAATGCGCGGTCGACACCTAGCAGCGGGATGTTGGCAGAAAAGATAGATCCGTTGATCAAGTTAGACCAGTTTCCAGTCACACCGTTAGGATCTTCAAAGAGCGTGAGTCGCGAGTTGACACCATCTAGAAAGGGGTTGTATCCGCTGTCGAAATCGAGCACCAGTGATCCCCCTAGCTGCGATGCGATGCCACTCGACCCAGCCGCTCCTCCTTCGAGGATCGCCCTTTCTCTCGGAGCAAATGCGAGCATCCGGGTGATCATTCCTGGGCTTAAAGTGACTTCTTGTCCGAAGCTTAGGCGTGAGTCAGATGAAGCTCTCAGGTTCGGGTTGGATATATCCAAGAGGCCGGTATCGCCGGCCAGGCGAGCACCGATGTAGGGTGATGTAATCGCATCCGTCGAGACTGTGCTATTCGTTCCCCGGAACACCCCTCCGTTGATACGTAGGGTAGCTGCATCGGCTTTTCCCAATGAGCCGATGCCAAAGATATTAGCACTACTACTTCCGATGAAATCGAACTGACCTCCAACTCCGATAGTCAAGGCTTCGGAGTCGGCAAAATCAGCAAGGAAAGTGTCCTGCTCTCCAGTCAATTGTATACGGCCTTGCTCGAGTCGGACTCCCGATAATCGGCTCAAGGAAGTGAACGTCACATCTTCGTCGTCGATGGCGACGCCTTCAAAATACCCCCCGGAGCCGTCCACAGCAGCTGAAGAGCGAAGGATCAGCGACTCGAAATCACGCCCTCCGAGGATGATGACTGCACCCTCTTCCGCAGAAACTTCTCCGCCGACAATGGTACCATTTTGGAGATCAAGATCCCAAACAACGCCCGTTCCCACGGCCCGCGCAAAGCCACCAGGCACCTGCTGCACGTCCCGTGGGAGCATGACCCCGCGGTTTTGGGTGTCGAGCGATGAGGTCCGTATTTCTCCGGAGTTTATGAGCCCTGTGAACGCTGCTTGCCCAGACCCAGATCGCTGTATATCCAGGTATCCTATTCCTGAGGCGACTAACTGACCTGCGTTATTAAAAATAGTTTCGGCGATTCCATCACGGCGGATACTGAGCAAATCGATGTCCGACTCGATTACTCCATCCACTTCATTAGCAGTGATGTTCTGAATAATCCCCTGTCCGACTATATTTTGGTCCACATTAAACCAGCTCTTTTGCGCCTCATCTTCTTCCGCATCAACGGCTCGAAGAAACGATTGCGACGCACGCATGAAGATATTACCATCTCTTGCTAGACCCCAATTGTCCACATCGTCGAACTCGATGACTGCACTCTGCTCCACGAAGATCGTCCCATGGTTTTGCTCGGGCAGCAGTCCCAGGCTAACGTCGCCTGGTGTTATCCCGGGTATATTAAAATCAAGATACCCAAAAACTTGGAGAAATGAATCGTCATCCCAGACCAACGACATATCCGAAAATCTGTCACTGTCTCCGATCAGAATACCCGCTCCATTGAGCGCCCGTAGAGTCCCACCGACAGTATTTGAGCCGGCACTCGATTGATTCACATCGATCTCATTGGTGAAGCCATCTGCGGTAACGGTGTTGCCTCGCAGATCGAGTCCACCGCGCACCAAAATCTTCCCCTGGGCACCAGTCATGTAGATATCCGAATCCACATTGAGGTTAATATGGGACCCAGTGCTACCGTTAGATCGGACTTCGGAGAGAAGGTGGAATACGCCCCCACCATTGCCTTGGGCATCCACTTCACTGAAAAAACGTATGGGCTGTCCAGCTACCGAGGACGATAGGGATTGTGCGTCCAAATTGCTATCGCGCTTGTTTGGTTCGAACGATAAAATACCATTATCAGCCACGGTAAAACTACCATTGCTATTCGTGACAATACTCTGACCACCGAAAACAGACGATCCTTGGAAATTAATTAAAGCATCCCCCTGGGCGCGCACGTTCGCATTTACTGACACGGTGTCGAAGGATTGGAAAAATATTCCGCCTGCCCCTCTAGCCTCTACATCAGAATCTATCGCTAGAAAAGAACCGCTCCGACTATTACCAATGAAAGAAATTTCTCCGCCATCATCTACAGAAAGCTCTTGCAGGTCCAACGTCATACCTTCGATCCGTTTAAACGTCACTGATGAACCTGTTCCATCCGCAGATACTGTAGCGGTTTCGGGTATTACCACGCGCTTCCAATCCTCAATCGTAATTTGACTATTCGTCCCTTCGGAAACCAAGCTTCCAGGGATTGAAAGATCCGAGTTTAAAGAGCCGGAGCCCAGCCCAACTACAAAGATCAGACTCCCTTCTATGCTGCGAAACCCACCGGTCAGTGACACCGTTCCGAATTGCTCAATCGTCAATCTACTCCCCCCGCCGATCACCGTCTCGGAAGACCCGAGAAGCTCCATCTGCGAGGCGCTATTCCCAGTGCCACGGAAGATAATTTCGCCTTGGTCGGTAATTGTGAAAACACTATTGGCCAAAGACAATGAATTGGCCTTATTGACACGGAAACGCGACCCGTCCCCATCTACGCTAATCGAACCTGCAAAATCGAAGTTGCCGTCCTCTAAGTTAACGCGACCTCCGTTGGACACAGAAAAGCTGCCCAACCCTGATGTGGTTGTAAAATTCGTGCTTTCAAAGGCCGATGACACTCCGGTCGAGCTCACCGCAGACGATGCACCCAACGAAAGGCTCGATCCATTCGTTACCCCCCGTCCTTTGAGTGAAGCTGAAGCAGCGTTGGATAGAGCAACATCGCCGTCGAAGATCACGTCATGAAAGTCTTTTATGTCCAGTAGGCTTCCGCTGCCCGCCAGCGTCGATGTAGATGTAGGGTCAAATCGCAGAGAGCTGTTCTCTGTCTTAGAGCCCCACAAGTCCAGATCGGCACCGGCTCCGACGTTGATCGGGATCAAATTTGTAAATTCCAAATCCTCAAACATTTCGATCCTCAACCGCGCATCTGAGTGCTTCAGGTCAATCGGCGCGCTAACCGCCTCAGGAAACACGAGCATGCTTCTATCCCCGTCACCTCGAAAATAGAGCTGTCCGCCCGCGGTGTTTACTAAAGCATGGCTCGTTTGCTCACCTAGAAAAATCCGACGGTAACCTTTAGTCGAACTATTCAGCGTGGCGCCAAATCGGATCTCGCCGCCAACACTCAGCGAGACCGCATTATCCAAGGTGAGTGTCGTCAAAAAGGAGTCCGCACCCACGTCATCGGGGTCTGCTGAAAAACCGACCTTACCTCCATCCGCTGCCGCAACCAGCTGATCGCTCGAAAGGGCCAGGGCATCGATACCGAGGAAGTCTATTTCTCCACCGCTGGAGGCCTCAATCCGTTCACCATCGAAAGTAAAGAACGGAGCATTTGAATTGTTTGTACCCGTTACTTTGATCCTACCGTCATTAAGGGCCTGAAGATCCCCCCCCAGCCGAACGCCCCCGGCTTGTGTGCCGTCGGTATAATTGCCAAGATTGATAGTACCTCCGTCGGCAACTACATCCTCCAAAACGCTGAAGCCACCCATCCGGTCGATAGTGATCGTACCCCCGGAAAAGGCCGACAAAGTCTCTCTAAAAATATTGCGCTCCAGAGGCACAAGCGGGTCCATACTCAGGCTGTTAATGCCCCGAAATGATATGCTAGCGTCGTCGGTTACAGTAATCGGTGCGCCCACATCGAATACGCCGTAGTCGAAGAATTTTATCGAAGAGTTTGATCCATCGGCGACAATCACAGCAGTAGGTGTCAGCCTCAACTCACTCTCGAGTGTTTCTATGCCCTCGTAGACAACTTCGCCGCCATTTTCAGCTCTTAACGGATTATCAAGACTCAGCGTCGCATCCTCAAAATCTCTAACTTGTAGCGATGAGAACGGACTCATCGCTCCTATCTCACCACTGGGCAAATTAAATGACGAGCCGAGCCGACGATCCCCCCAGAAAAAAAGTTTTCCACCCTGGTCAATTAACAGACTTGCTACCGCTTGGTCTCCGACCGTCACGGTATGATAACCCTGGCTCTGGAATCCCACCCTCACGAAGGTGCCTTGAGATGCAGTCACTTCGAATAAGTCCACCGAGCCGTTCAATGTGAAACTGGACACATCGCGGAAGGTATCGTTATTGGAAACAATGAATTGTATTTCCCCCCTTCAATTGCAGTCAAAGAACTGCCTGGTAGTAATTCAAAAGTATCTGCATTTTTGAACTGAACTGCCGCATTTGGCCCAGAGGCAGAAATAACCTCTCCTTGGAATTGTATCGAATTTCTAAAGGTTTCAGAACCGTAGATAAAGATCTTGCCCGCGCGGCTGGACACGGTGGAAACAGCAGAGATATCTTTTTCAAAAATAATCGCATCGATTGGGTCCCGATAACCGTCGGTTCCAAAATCTATCATTCCTGCATCAAACGCAGAGACCGTAGCTTGGATGGTAAACCCTCCCAGAGACCCGCCAATACTGATAGTTGAAAGTCCAGAAGCAGAGATCGGCTTGTTAAATATATTATTAGTAGCGGCGTCCTGCGTCACTCCCAACCCCTGAAAATTGATGCCTGTTCGGCTATTTCCGCTGAAAACCGAGCCAGTATTTGAGGCAGATATAGGCACATCTACTTCGTAAATCGCAAAGTCTTTAAAAGTAGCCGAAGAATTAGTGTCTTCAACGGTGAGACTCATCCCATCCGAGATCACAAAACGGCTCGTATCGGCACCATTGCCAAAAATCCAAAAATCTCCTCCCTGCTCCGCGCGCATCACCAAGTTATCCGCAAATTCATACAGCTCGAAATTTCTAATGATCAGCTCAGCATTGGAAGTCGTAGCCCCCAGACTACTGCCCGCGTAAAAAAATTCTGAATTCCCAATCTCAGGAGTGGGGCTATTCTTATGAGATCGGCCGGCTATCGTGATCTTACCCCGGTCCAATAACAATCCGCCGGTGTTCC
>JABSRG010000107.1 GCA_013215165.1 Opitutales bacterium
ATAACAAAATACTTATCTGTGTATATCTGCGTAATCTGTGGTCCAGGAAAAATTCGAATTCCTATGGGATGACTGTGTCAGAATTTCTTATCAAAAAAAACTCAACTGCTGTATGCGTCCTTCACCCGTTCTGGAGTTGCCGCTCGATGCAGCGTAGGCACCTGAGAACTTACAGAGTATTTGAGCAAGAGTTGCTCGTTTTCGCGGTCGAGATAGAGCGTCTGCATCACGCGATTCTGCGCGGCACACACCTGTTCACGCTGCGTGTCACTGAGCTGAGGCAGCGCGGCACGCCAAGATCGAATCGCCTCCAGGGACTGCGTGAACGCTTCGAGCAAAGAACGCTTTTTCTCAAGAAAATCAGCATCTGGAGCCCGCTGTTCTGCTTTGAGAAAAGAGTTTTCCTCAAGAAGCAACTGATGAATCTGCTGACTCAGCTCAAGGTGGTGTTCGATGGGAGAGGTCGTTTGCATAAAAACAGATCAGTTTTGGGCCAATGCGGCGTTTTCGGACCCGGCAGCACGTGGGTATAACGAGGCCGTTGAATCGTCCTGTTTGATCAACGGGCGGTTTAAAATATCATTCAGACGCTGCTCTTTATTGAGGCTCCATTCGAGGTGTTGCTTTCTCCAGATTGCCATGTCTCTGACAAACACTAGGTCTTCCGGCAAATTATTGAGATCATCCACTTCTTCACTCCATTGGTCCATGGTGTCCAACATCGCATAGGCCTCAATCGCCTTGGGCGCCATGCGGAGGCGCTCGAAGCACAGGCCGATCTGGTATATGATCGGCGCCTGCCAGGTGACTGACTGGCTCAAAGGAGTCATCGCCTGATAAATTTTCAATGCATTGAGAAAATCCCCGCGCTCGTAGAAGGCATTGGCCATTTGGTTGCCAGTCTTTTGCTTCCAGAATAGCCACAATGCGGGGTTTTGCTCACCCACTACCTCGTTCGTGCGCAGCAAGGTGATGACCTCTTCCATAGCCGCCTGCATCTGATTCAAATTTCGATAAGACTCGGCGAGCAAATAGTGCGACTCCGGCACCTTGGCATCTCCAGGGAACATATCACCATAATCCCGAAGAACAGAGACGGCACTCTTGAAGTCATCCATCAGGAAGTGGGTATAGCCCTTCCGGAAAGTCACGGACGCGCGCTCACCGGGAGACAGTTCCAGACGCAGCAGGCGGTCATAGTAGCGTGCTGCCTGGCTATAGTCGCCCATGAGGTATTGCGTCTCTGCGATCTCGATCTGGGCCCGCGTAGACAATTCGCGATAAGTTTCGATTTGCTCCTTGGGCAATAGCAGCGAAAGGTTCAGGACAGAATAAAACTTGCGAAGCGCCGATTCAAAGGCACCCATGCCTCGGTAGATCAGGCCCAAATCCATAGAAACCATAGCAACAGAGGGATCTCGCGGATATTCTTCCAAAAATTTCTCGTAGACGACTACAATCTTTCCGTAACGGCGATGGGCCTTGCAGAGTTCGGCGAGATCCATCATCGCCTCTTTGCGTTGCTTTTGATCTAGGGGTAGCTCTTTAAGGATCGACATGTAGATACGCTCAGCGAGTTCAAAGTCCCGTGTTACCGTCGCCACTTCTGCCTGACGCATACGCCGCTTAAATTCCTCCATAGCGGCACCCTTAGTGTAATTGTGCATGAGGCCCAGTCGGGTCTTTTCATTCTCCTTAGCGGCCTGTTCGATCGCTGCTTCCCCCGCATTTTCGAGCGACCAAGACGCTTCCTCAGACGGCAAATTCGGATCGAAATTACCACTGCTGCCGATCGCACCAGTCTGGACTGCGCCATCGTTTTCGACCGCATTTTCGGCCGAACTCAGAGGGGTGTTGCTCAGCGATTCTGTTTGGCCATAAAGACTCGCAGCAAACGCGAAAACTAGAAGAGAAAAAAGATGCTTCATAGCCTAAGGGGTGCGTTCGAGCGTAGCCTCACCACGCAAAGGGGGTGCTGAAGATTGAGGGAGCTCAAAACGGAATGCCCCCCCCTCCTCAGTGACGCCGCCCTCCTCGTTGGGAGTAATATTTCGGAGATATAGAAGGATTTCGTCTGGATTCAGGATCCCAGTCTCCGAATAGACGGCATTGATATTCTCCTGGCTGATCGGCGCTTCAATCACTTCTTCCTCAACAGGCTCAGCACGCTCAATCAGCACCTCCTCAACGACCGGCTCAGGTTCTGGAGCTAGGATGACCTCCATCTCGTCAGCTTCATCGATAGGCTCGGGTTCCTCTTCCTCCGGAAAGCCTCCCAATCCACTGAAGGGAATGAGGTCGGCACGATCAAACGGAGACGGCGCCTCGGCATAACGCAGAGAGATCGGAGAAACGACACCGAGGTAGCCGTCTACTACAGACTCATCGTGATGATCCAGCCCTAACCAATTCGAAACATGACGTGCATCGTGTCCCGGATGCCCATGTATAATCCCACTCAGAAAAAGCATACTGAGGATACAATAAAGCAGCTGACAGCGCATCGCGTACATGGTTGATGCCCCATAAGTCGCACCAGCAAGCCTCAGCTTTAATCAAACGAAAAAGTTTGATGAACCGCTGAAAGCGCAGAAAGGTCGCGGAAAAAAGTTCGTAGGGTGATCGCGACAGCGATTGCCAGAGGACCGGTAGAAATTGCACTGGAGCAACCTGGCAACATCCAGCCAGACTCAAAAACAACCACTTCCGCGCATTTCTGCGCTTTCCGCGGCTGAACATAAAAAAAACCGGCCTGAAGCAAATAGAAAAAGTTTTGATGGGCCGCAGAAGACGCGGAAAGAACGCGGAATATATTCTGTCAAATCAAGACGACAGCGATTGCCCTCGTATGGATCAAAGTCCAAGACAAACTATCCCTAGTAGGCTGGTGGAAAGGCCTCTGAAATAACTCAAGAAACTGATCTGCGGCTAAGGTAGATCGGTGCAACAAATACGCACGCTTTGGCAAAGCATCTCTACCCACCCAACCCGGGTGAACGCAGACATCGCTGGTAGAGGCGTATCGCCGAGACGCCCTGCTGTTGCGCTACGATCTATACAGCGGATACAAATCGTTCACAAAATGCCCCAATACGAGCCACGGAAAGCGCAGAAAGAACGCGGGATTTATTTGTAGAGTGATCGCGACAGCGATTGCAAGGGGTAGAAAATCAAGTCTATTAGCCTTAAATATCTCTCGAAATCCAACTAATTTCAAGCACACCCGCTTCCGCGCATTTCTGCACCTTCCGCGGCTAAATAAAAAACGTAGCCTCGAACACACACTGCTACACTAGATCACTGACAGACGCAGGAATACTCCAACCGCGATGTTACCGCCAATTCCAACAACAACAATCCTGTGACAAAACAAAAACCCCCTGGAATCCAGGAGGTTTTTTTAGAATGGTTGATCCGGAGAAAGTAATTAGATTCCTGTCGTCCCAGGCGTGCCAGTAACCGGGGGGGCAGGAACATCAAGCGTTGTCCCGGGAGATCCCGGAGTGAGATCCGGAGTGACGCTGGGCAGTGTAGGCTGAAAGGTTTGCTGCGCGGGGGGAGGACCATCTCCATCATCCCCATCGGATGGAGCCTCATCAGCAGGCACCTCCGAGGATTCCTGTCCGTCATTGTCATCATCTGCTACCACGCCTGCAATAAATCCAACCGTAGGAATTGATGCAGAAGGTTCAGCAATTGCGCCGGTCACCAAATTCACCGGAGCAAATGCATTTTCAGTATTTGCAGTCAGTTGAACATTTGCGAGCGGGGTATTCACAGAAGCCTGTCCTGTCAAAACGTGAAATCCGATCAAATTAACGTTTGTCAGTGAAGTGGAAAATTCAGCCACGCCGTCGAAGGCGATATTAACGGAATCATTCAATAATATCTCGCCCAATCCCGAGACCTTAGTCAAATTTGCGTCCTCAATGGGTGTATAATCAAAACTAGCGGCAATCGTTTTGTTCTGAAACAGATTCGTTTCAATGTTGAACGACTCTACTTGAACATCTGTGAGCGCCTTTAAAAGAAAGGTAGCCTGTGAGAATGCAAATGTGGGTATCAAAGCGACAAGAAATAGTGCTGTTTTCGGAATCTTCATGTGCTCATCGGAAATTGAACAACAAATTCTTGGGTGCAAGCACAAAAGTATATCTTTCACCAGTTATCTTCAAAACACTTCATGTTTGATAACTTGTTATTGGTAAGATATTTAAAAACCTATCACTTCGTAGGTATCAGCGCTCTCCGAGGATTCAGCTGTTTCGCAGGTCGGCGCTTGAATCTTTCCGTTCTGGCTTCTCGCAACTCATCGCATACGCCTTTTGCCTCGTCGTATGCTGGTGGTGCAGGGTGATCGCGACAGCGATTGCCAGGGGGCCGGAAGTCAAGGCTGTCAGCCTACATTACCTAGCCAAATCTAGCCCCATTCAAAAATACTCACTTCCGCGGATTTCTGCGCTTCCCGCGGCTGACCAAAAATATACTGGCCTGAAGCAAACAGAAAAAGTTTTGATGAGCCGCAGAAGGCGCGGAATATATTTTGTCGAATCAACACGGTGCGATTGCATTCGTATGGATCAAAGCCCAAGACAAGCAACGGCTGTCGCCATCGCTCTACCCTTCTAATCTGAACTCAAAATCAGTTTTCCGTAGACCGGGTCGCTTCCGCGCAATTCTGCGGCTTAAAGAGTAAATCAAGCTGGCTTCTGCACGACCCAAAAGCGGCAGTCGTCGCTGAACTCACATACGGCCGGGGATTCATTCGCTAATTTGGAACGCAGGGCATCGGCTTCCACCCGAAAGCCGGCTGCTTTGCACAGTGCCCTGACTTCCCGAGCCGTCGGCACATGGATGAACAAATCCCCCAGATCGGTCTTCTCGAAGCGATCCCCAAACTCCAGCAAAGCGGGATTCTGCTTTCCGCGCCGCCACGCCAACTTTTCCGACTCCCAGAAACTGCGAAATTTTGGGTTATCTCGGTCATGGGTCGTAAACACGAACCATGACCCCGGCTTGAGCACTCGGAAAATCTCCGACATGGCCTGCGCGCGCTGATCCTCGCCGGGGATTTGCATCAGTCCATTAAATCCGAAAATCGCACCGTCGAAGAGAGCGTCTTCAAAAGTGAGCTGCGTCGCATCCTCACAACGCACCGGAACTGGATACTCCATGCACCGCGCAATACGCAGCGCTGCTTTGACCATGCCCTTGGAAAAATCGGTCGCTATCATATGGCGGTAACCAAGATCGGCGAGACCAAAGCTGATTCTCCCTGCCCCACAACCCAACTCCAACAGACTCGCAGCCTTATCGGCGAATACACGCTGAAATACTAACTCCTCACTCCGCCACAATCCTACTGAAGAAGTCGCTCTGACGTAGTGATCCTTGGCGGCTTCACTATCATAGAAAGATCTGATCTGTTCAGAACTTAAGACGTCAGATTGCTGCGTTCCAGTTATCACGACACAATGATTAGAGGCTGTCTGAGTGTGGTGTCAATTCAGGGCACCGAGTTAGGAAAGTATAGGCCTCCCTAAAATTGAGCGGTTTTGTGGACCGCCTAATCAAAAATTGAAATTAAATCTGAATTCACAGTCACCCCATAGGAATCCTAATTTTTCCGAGACCAGTAGAGTAGAGAGCAACAAGCGGCTTTCGCCAACTTGTTGCTCCCCCTCATCGAACCGGACGTGCGGATTTCC
>JABSRG010000108.1 GCA_013215165.1 Opitutales bacterium
TTGAACTGAGAGTTTCAGTCGCTGGTTTCTGTTTCTTTCCTTTCTGTTGATTGATTGGTTTATGTTTCGGGTTCCAAAGACATCCCAACTCAACGAGCTTTGGATGACGCCATGGGACCAGAAATGCGAAAAATTGACTTTGAGCTCAGATTAGAAACGTAGAGTGATGGCGTCAGCCGTTGCTTGACTCGAGCTTTGATCCGCACGAAGGCAATCGCTCTCGCGATCACCCTACTAAACATTAGTATGCCCCGCACTTCTGGTCACAACCAATTCTAATGTGATCTTCCGGGTATAATCACAAAACACTTCGCCTCTCCGATGTAAGACTGAATTTTCGTCCAAAGGCAATTCACCATTGCCATGCGAGGTTCCCTAAAAATCCTTATCGTTTTCGAGGATCTGAAGGAATCGCTGCATGAAGTATATATTCGTAACCGGGGGCGTCGTGAGCTCCCTGGGCAAAGGCCTAACATCTGCCGCTCTCGGAGCGCTTCTAGAGACACGGGGCCTCAGCGTGCGGCTCCAAAAATTTGATCCCTACCTGAATGTAGATCCGGGGACAATGAGCCCATTCCAACATGGCGAGGTCTATGTGCTGGATGACGGTGCAGAAACTGATCTCGACCTGGGACACTACGAACGGTTCACCCATTGCAAATTGTCACGCCTCAACTCGGTCTCTTCTGGCCAGATTTATGAGTCAGTTATCCAAAAGGAGCGCAAAGGTGATTACTTGGGGGCCACCGTCCAGGTTATTCCCCATGTGACAGACGAGATCAAAAATCGCATCACTGCTGGAGGTGATGGCGTAGATGTCGTTATCACGGAAATCGGTGGCACCATTGGCGATATCGAGGGCCTCCCCTTTCTAGAAGCAATGCGTCAATTTGCCCTAGAACGGGGACGTGATAATGTGCTGTTTCTTCACGTCACCCTGTTGCCCTACGTAAAGGCCGCCGGAGAACTCAAAACAAAGCCGAGCCAACAGAGCGTAGCAAAACTGCGCGAAATCGGTATCCAGCCTGACATCCTTGTATGTCGTAGTGAGCATCCCATTACCGATGATATGCGGCGGAAGTTATCCCTATTTTGTAACGTTCCGACCAAGGCGGTTATCGAAGAACTCGATGTCCAGCATTCTATTTACGAAGTACCCATCGAACTTGGTAAGGAAAAACTAGACGACCTCGTGGTCGATCACCTTCGCCTGGATGCTCCTGCAAAGCCTTACACAGAATGGGAACAAGTCGTCGAACGCCTCATTCATCCCAAGCACAGCTGCCGCATCGGCGTCGTGGGAAAATACATCGAGCTCCAGGACTCTTATAAATCGGTCTACGAATCCCTGACCCACGCAGGTATCGCCAACAATGCCAGTATCGAGCTGGAGCAGATCGACTCCGAAACGCTCGAGGAAGATACTGCCATTTTGGATACACTCGATGGGATTTTGGTCCCGGGCGGATTTGGTAACCGAGGGACTGAAGGCAAGATCGCCGCGGCACGCTATGCTCGCGAAAATGCAGTGCCCTACTTTGGACTCTGCCTAGGACTCCAAATCGCGACGGTCGAGTTCGCCAGAAACGTCGCCGGGCTCAAGGACGCAAGCAGCACTGAGTTCAACCCACACACTCCACACCCGGTCATCCACATCATGGAAGATCAGAAGGACGTGGAGGATAAAGGAGCCTCGATGCGTCTGGGCGCATGTCCTTGTAAGATTGAAGAAGAAAGCCACGCCTACGGCGCTTATTTTCGAGACTACGACAATGTCCCTCAGTCTCAAATCATCTACGAGCGCCATCGCCACCGTTTCGAATTTAACAACGCCTACCGCGATCAGCTCAGTTCGACCGGTTTGAAAATCTCGGGCACAAATCCCGAGCGCGACTTGGTCGAGATCGTTGAAGTCAGTGGACATCCATGGTTTGTCGGTGTCCAGTTCCACCCAGAGTTTCAATCAAAGCCCAACAAAGCGCACCCACTCTTTCGGGAGTTCGTCCGAGCAGCGCTCACGAACCAACAGCAAGCTTAGTCTTCTGCAAAGTTCTGCTCCACACCATCCAGCAGCCACTCATTATGATCTTCGATCCAGAAAAACTCCTCGTTATCGCCGGTCCATGCTCGCTGGAGACTCAAGAGCTCAGCTCGACTGTGGCCAGCAAACTGTTTCGCATCCAAAGCCGCTACCCTGATCTCAAAATCGTTTTCAAAGGTTCCTTTGATAAGGCTAACCGCACCTCACTCGACAGTGAACGCGGTCCTGGCCTGGATCATGGGTTAATCATACATCAGGCCCTCAAGGACCAATGGGGCATGCCCTGCCTCACTGATATTCATTCTGCGGCGCAGTGTGCTCCCGTCGCTGAAGTCTGCGATATCCTTCAAATCCCCGCTTTTCTCTGCCGCCAGACTGACCTGCTAGAAGCAGCGGCGGAGACCGGTGCGGTCGTCAACGTCAAGAAAGGCCAGTTTCTCTCTCCCTACGAGATGGAGTTCGTCATCAACAAACTCGAAGGCCTAGAGGCCAAAGAGATTTGGCAGACCGAACGCGGCACCACCTTCGGTTACCAAAACCTTGTCGTCGACATGCGCTCCTTCCCCATCATGAAGCAGTTCGGTCACCCCACCATCATGGACTGCACCCATGCCGTACAGATGCCGGGAGCGGGTGGCGGCAAAACCAGTGGGAAACGCGAATACGCACCCGTGCTGGCGCGTGCCGCTCTTGCCGCGGGAGCCGACGGGATCTTTATCGAAACGCACCCCGACCCCGACAACGCCATCTCTGACGGAGCCAATCAAATCCACCTCGACGACCTCGAAGACGTATTACAAAGCTGCCTTAAAATCTGGGCAGCGCTGCGTTGAATCAATTTTAGTCCATCCATCTTCCTTTTATCATGAAAACCACCCTCGAAGCCCAAGACTGGCGCTACGCCACGAAACAATTTGATCCGACGAAAAAGCTGACGGATGCACAAGTCGATTTGCTGAAGGAAACCCTCCGTCTCACACCTTCCTCCTTTGGCGTGCAGCCCTGGAAATTTGTTATGGTGGAGACTCCAGAGTTGCGTCAAAAGCTGGTCGAGCAAAGCTGGGGCCAGGCTCAGGTCGCGGATGCCTCGCACTTGTTTGTCCTCTGCCGACTGACCGAGATAACAGAAGAATGGGTACTCGCCTACATGGCAAATGCTGCCGAGACACGGGGTGTGCCACTGGAGGCAATGGATAGCTTCCGTGATGTCGTCCTTAACTTCATCAAAGGTTTAGACGACGAGCAAAAAGCAGATTGGATGAACCGCCAATCCTACATTGCACTCGGCAACCTGATGACGGTATGTGCCTACGAGGGGATCGATGCCTGCCCCATGGAAGGGTTCAACCCAGCGGGCTACTCCGAAGTGCTCAACCTACCCGAGCTTGGCCTGACCCCTGTCGTCGCCTGTCCCGTCGGATTCCGTTCGAAGGAAGACAAATACGCCGCCATCCCAAAGGTCCGCTTCCCCGCCGAGACGGTGCATCTCACCTTATAGGATTGATGTCTGAGATCCCCAACCTCACCGAACACATCGCCAAGCTGCGCGACCGCCAGCAAAACGCGATTTTTGGCCAAGAGCCCAAGCATCTCACCCCCAATATCCAAAATCCAGACCCCACGCGTAAATTGCGCTCATCGCCATTCTCCTGGTTCGCAGCAGGCGTCTTTTTTGTGCTCATTTCAGCGCAAATTATTGCGGCTCTATTTTTCTGGATTCGCTAAAAAGCAAGGGCCTATATTCTGCTGACGAAATCTAATGGTTTTAATTCTTATCGCTATCTTCGGATCAGGGGAATTCAGTTAGACTCAACACTTTTCTTCGCAAGAACTCCCCCCGATCCGTATAATTTGCGCGCATATGCTGGAACTACTCCAAGATTCCCTTCGAGTCTACAACTTCCTTTTTACCTGTCTACTTGGCCTCACACTATTCTATTGGTTGATGCTCATTGTCGGCATGGTAGATCTCGATCTCTTGTCTCCAGACGTCGATGTCGATGCTGATATCGATGTGGATATAGATCCAGATGTTGACTTAGATATGGATGCTCCTTCGAAGCCTGGAGCCGGTATACAAATTCTTCGCTTTTTTAATATTGGCGAGGTGCCTTTTATGGTGATTTTTTCCATTGCCATTATTCTGTCGTGGGCGGGAAGTGTAGTTTCAAATTACTATCTCAACCCATGGCACAGTCTTTTGCTCGGGCTTTTGATTGCTGGTTGTTCGTTCGTAATTTCTCTAATCCCCACCAAGCTCGCATCTTACCCCTTCGTCTTGTTATTTCGTCGCTTAGAAAGTAGCTCAAAGCATGCGTCACTTGAGGGGTCTATTGGCACCGTGCGCACCGCTGAGATCTCAGAAAAGTATGGCCAAATCGAAGTCATTGACAACGGTAGTCACATCATCCTAAACGCGCATCCTTTTCACGACACCGAACCGCTCAAAAAGGGCGATCGCGCACTCGTCATAAACTACGACAAAGCGCTTAAAAAATATGGTGTCAGTAAGATTAAACCCGAAGACAAGCTATGACCTCAACTCACCTCTCCTTCTTGTTCACCATGGCCATCTTGGACCAAATGCTTTGGATACTCATCGGCATCGGCGTCCTCTTTCTCGTCGGCATTATCGCGTTGGTCGTCAACAGCTACCGCAAAGTCGAGCAAGGCAAGGCGTTTATCCAAAACAGCGCCCTCAGGAACGAACCTAAGGTAAGCTTCACAGGAATGATGAACTTCCCAGTAATCCATAAGCTGGAAGAAATCGATATCGACCTCAAGATCATCGAAATCACCCGTAAAGGAGCTGATGGCCTCATCTGTAAGGACAACCTCCGCGCAGATATTTCGGTCCGCTTTTTCATGCGCGTGAATAAAACAGAGGAAGACGTAAAAACAGTCGCGCAGTC
Organism: Opitutales bacterium; assembly: GCA_013215165.1. Taxonomy (NCBI): domain Bacteria; kingdom Pseudomonadati; phylum Verrucomicrobiota; class Opitutia; order Opitutales; species Opitutales bacterium. Next base: position 4,954 of record JABSRG010000108.1, read on the forward strand.
GGTCGGCTGCGTGCGGGCCTCAGACCCAGTCGCCCTTGCAGAATTGTTCGATGCAAAGTTCTCTGAAGCACTGAAGACGGTCGGAAAGCATTTCGAATTCGTCGAACTCTACACCAGCCGTGAGACCTTCAAGGACGAGATCATCAAGACTATAGGAACAGACCTCAATGGCTTTGTTCTAGACGACGCCGCAATCGATTACCTTGAACAGACTCCGCTCGAGCTATTGGACCCCAACAACATACTCGATGCCGAAGGGATCAAAAAGATCACTGAAAAAACCTCGGCCGAGCAGGTGCAAACAAATCAGCTCAATCGAGATCGCGAACGCACCGTAAAAAAACAAGATGTCGAAGCCCGTGAGGCCATTCTTGAACTTGAACGTCAGGAAGAAGAAGCATCTGAGAAACAGAAGCGCGAAGTATCGATCATACGCTCACGCGAGGAGGCAGAGGCTGCACGTGTTGCTGAAGAGCAACGACTCCGTTCTGAAAAGGCACGCATCGCTACGGATGAGGAACTCCATATTGCTGAAGAAAATAAAGACAGACAGGTTTTCACAGCCATCCCATAGGGATGCGCTAAAAAATTAAAAAGTGGTTGGCTTTGGCGGACTTCCGATCAAGGAAGT
>JABSRG010000109.1 GCA_013215165.1 Opitutales bacterium
GACACGATCAACCGCTACAGCCGATCAATACTCACCCCTGATCTCCGCCATCAGGCCTTATGGGATGGCTGTGAAGATGTTTGATGAATATAAAGTGATGGGCCTGGCCCCCTACGGCGATGCATCCCGTTTTCGTTCGCTTTTCAAATCCTTCTACACCCTCCTCCCTGACGGGCGCTATGAGGTGCATCAAGACCGTGTCTACAATCTTTATGGCATCCTCAAACCCCGCCGTCGAGACGATCCATTTGAGCAGATCCACAAAGATATTTCTGCCGCGCTCCAGGAAGCTTTAGAGACCATCGTGTTTCATATCCTGCGCCATTACGGCGCTTCAACCGGACTCGACACGCTCTGCCTCGCTGGGGGTGTGGCTCAAAACAGCAGCATGAACGGCAAAATCGCTGCGTCCGGGATTTTTAAAGATGTCTTCGTTCAGCCCGCTTCTCATGACGCCGGCTGCGCATTGGGTTCAGCGCTTGCGGTAGCCCACCAGTCTAACCCAGGCCTTCCTAACAAACGGCTGCAACACACATACTGGGGCACGCCTACCTGGGACAACGACCGGATCGCCGAGGCTTTTTCACCTTGGGAGGCCTGGGTCACTTTCCGCAAGCTCGATGACACCTGCCGCGAAACCGCGCAGATCCTAGCTGACGGGGCTAAAATCGGATGGGTGCAGGGGCGCTCCGAATTTGGTCCCCGTGCTTTGGGCAATCGCAGTATCTTGGCCGACCCACGCCCCGCTGAGAACAAAGACATTATTAATTCGATGATCAAAATGCGTGAGGGCTACCGCCCCTTCGCGCCCTCTTTGATCGAGGAAAAGGTCGACACCTATTTCGAAGTGCCTGAAGGACAAACCCGCTATCCATTCATGGCGTTCGTTCTACAAGTGAAAGAAGCCTTTCGTTCTGAACTAGGAGCCATCACCCATTTCGACGGCTCCGCTCGCCTGCAGACCGTTTCAAAAGACACGAATCCGCGCTATTGGGAGCTGATTCATGCCTTCGGCGAGATCACCGGGACATACATGTTGATCAACACTTCGTTCAACAACAATGCCGAGCCCATCGTGGACACACCGATAGATGCCCTCGTGTGTTATCTGACCTCTGGCCTCAATTATCTCGTTGTCGGTGACTATCTCGTCGAAAAGAAACCCTTCACCTTAGAGCTGATGGACAATATGGTGATCGATCTACCTCTGGCGCTCGAAATGAAGGAGCATACACGCTTCATAGACTACGAAAGCCGCGCTACCGAATATCTACTTGAATGGAATTATAAACATGGTTCACCCCGCAAAATTTCCAAAGTAGCCTACGCCGTTCTCAAAGCCTCTGCCGCAGAAGATACACTTAGCCAACTAGTCTCGCGGTGTGGCCTTACGATAGATGCGTCTTTACGCCAGGAGATATTTGATCTCTGGCAGGAGCGTAGGGTTATCATTAAACCCGGAAGCTTCTAGAGTTTGGTTTTGTCCGCTAATGCACGCGAATTAACGCGAATAATTTTAGATGGATTGCGACATTCCCCCGTATCACAACTATCCCATAATTTTGATCGCAGATTACGTAGATATTCACAGATCCTTATGAACAAGAGAGATTTACGAAAAAGAGAATCGTCCACAAAATTCTGTGGGATAAAGCATATGGATACCTCGCCAATTCGAAAGGTAATCATGTAACTTTCATCCTTCTGGAGGACAATCATAAGCACCTAATGACAAAATACTTATCTTTGTAAATCTGCGTAGTCTGCGGTCCAGGAAAATTATAATTCCTATGGGATGCCTGTGCCCTTGTATTGAAAAGCCATGCCCTCACCAGATCTTACGCTAACCGAACACATCGCGGCACTACTCCCCGACGGTGTAGCAGTGGTTGCTGGGAGGATTGAGGATCTACAAGATCCCCTCTTCGTCTCGGAGAAATCGGCAGTAGCGCGTGCCATCCCGAAGCGTGTGCGTGAATTTACTGCAGGCCGCACCGCCGCGCGCAGAGCCATGTCTCAGCTTGGCGTGTCCCCAACCGCACTACCGCCTCTTGAGTCTAGAGCCCCAGCGTGGCCAGAAAGCATCGTCGGAGCGATCACGCATACAGACACACTCGCAGCAGCCATTGTGGGGGAAGCAAAGCACATGAGAAGCCTCGGATTAGATTTGGAAGACACCCACCGCCTAGAGCCTAAACTGTGGGGCACCTTGTTCACCAAAAACGAGCAGCGCTATCTCACCAGCTTGCCCGTAGGTGAACAACAACGTAGCGCCACCCTATTCTTCAGCGCCAAAGAAGCCTTCTTCAAATACCAGTTTCCCCTCACCCAAGCCTGGGTCGGTTTCCATGACGCCGAGCTACACCCCACAAGCGACAGCACACTCAGCCTGAAGCTTTTGCGCAGCGACCTCCCTGCCCTCAGACACCCACAACCCACCATCCAATACAGATTCGGCCCCACCTGGGTCGTCACCACAGTCCACGACTAGCTTACCGGAAACGCCAAGCCCCAGCTTTGCTCCGGTAAGCTTCCGCGAAAAAAGGATCAGATAAATAGAGTCCAAGGGCATCTGCTATAAGGGACGCGACGCTTACGGACTCACCCTATTCCAAGGCCCATCTGGTAATCCATTCCATTCATTGGTAACAAGGATATCCTCTATGATCAGGCCACCTTCACGCGCGTGAAAATCTAGTTTTACCTCACCGGGGCCGAAGGTGGCACTATTACCTTGCCATGAAACCCAGGTCCAATCTCCAACCTCTGTCTCGACCATCATCCAATTACCATTAGTATCTTTCATGCCACGTGGATGAAACCAAAATGAATTTGAACCGCCCCCTTTTGCTTTTGCCTTAAACCAGAAACGTAGTGCTTCGGTCCTTTCTAACTCAAATTCAATTGTGAAATCAGGTTTAGTATTAGCAAAAATTCTCTTGGCTGGTGAATCTAATATAGCTTTTATAACACCAGAATCATTATTCCCTGATTGATTGATTACCTCCCAGTTTTGTTTTTCTGGCGAAATCAACTGACTTGCTCTGAAGTGGAGCGTCATCGGCTCTCTGCGGTTTCCTTCGCCTAATGGAAATACATCAGGGTGTTCTGGATGATTTGCACCTTCTTGTAATCCTACCCACAGTGGATCCAGAGAAGCTGGCAATGGCGGCCTCCAGGGTTTCATATCACCCACGGCCCAGCGAGGTCCTGGCATTGGCATGTCCCAATCTTGATTCAATTCCAAAGCGCCTAAATCTGGGGCAGAGCCATTCGTAGGATGTTGTGTTTTTGCAGCAGTTTCAGTATTACCAGCATCTACTGCTTCACTCCCTGGTATAAGATTGAAGTCGATAATCGGATGATTCTTTCCCGGCACGGTAACGACGTCTCCGTGAATAGCATCCGTGATCATTGGACCTGTCTCTTTTTTCCATGGTGATCGAATCGATCCAGATTGGAGAACGGGACTGTTCGTCTTTTTAGCAGGTCCCAATTCAGCAAATTTGACTTCGTTTCCTGCGATTAGATTATACTCACTCGGCACCCATGGGCTGTCCATACCATGTCGTGGTATTGTACCTAACTCCCAACGCCCTCCTTTGTTGCCAACATACCATAGGTTATTCTCGAATTTACAATTAGTATAACCCCAGAATTGACCCTGTCCGGCCCAAATCAGATTTCCTCGTCCATTTACAAAAGTATTGTGTGCAATTAAAATATTGTGAACCGGAGAAAATCCCTGCTTCAAAATGCTAATTGGCACATCAAACTTGAAGAAATATTTTTCTAATCCTTTTTCAGGGGAGGTATAAAGAAGATTATGATCGATAGTGAGGTATCCTCCCATTACAGGGGAAAGGGCCTGAGAGGCCAGCGCATCGAGAAAGAAATTCCTAGTAACCCTTAAGTGCAATGGGTTATGCCAAAATGTATCATATTCTATGTGCTCGTCTACAGAGGACATCATCACATTTTCTTGGTATAGGGACGGGAAATCGCTATCTCCGCCTCTTGGCCTGAAGGCATCATACATCTCATAGACCAAGCAATTTTCGACCCGAGTTCCGACTCCGTTATGGGTCAAAAAACCCATTTTCATGTTGGTCATACCGATACCCCAATAATCGGTTGTTTTGTCGTCATCATAACTCGTCAAGCGCATCCATTCGTAAGCAGGATAGCCACTGTGCTCGCAACTCCGAACGGTCAGAAAGTGAACGTTCGCTGCGTGCACAGCCCTATGGGATCCAAATATGTAACAATCCTCAATGGTGATATGATGTGAAAGTTGAGCGATTGAAATAGCTGCCACTGGATTTAATTGGAAGCGTAACCCTTGCACTAGAATGTATGATCCATTAAGGTATAAACCGACACCGGTTTCATGTGAAGTATACTCACCCCTTGTAATATCAGATATTTGTCCCCTTTGGTAATCATTCCCAACTCGCCAAAATTCACGCGATTTTAAATGATCTGTTGCAGCATCTAGGGCACGGTGAATTTCCACCTTTACACTATTAGGGTCTTGTCCATTCAACAGTCGTACGAAAAGTTTGCCATCTTCCCAACTAAATCCCTCTAATGGTCCACCTATTCCTTCTTTGTTTCTAAATTCTAATAGCTCCTTCTTGCTGTTATAGCCCATCATGTTCCTACCGTCTGCTATGACCAAGCGAACACGATGATTTATTTTGGAAACATAAAGATCTTCAGAGACATGGGTGAAATTGAGCTGCTTTGGCTCGGCACCATTTATGATGACGGTGCCAGGAATCCTAGCACGTAAGACGATTGGATTTTCGATGCTCCCGTTTCCCTCCAAAATAATTGATTGGCGATAGGTTCCTGGTTCTAATTCGTATATGTCTCCAGGCTTTGCATCTTCAACGACGATGTATGGTTCATTTGTTGGTGATAAACTATGAACTTTGGCATGGCTAATGCCAATTAGTGATAGAAAAATAATCAGTATTCCAACGAATCCTTTGTGGGTTTGATAGGGGCGAGGAGTTAACAGATATCTATTCACGGGTAGGTTGTTATATATTTTAAGCACAGCCATCCCATAGGGATGCGCTAAAAAATTAAAAAGTGGTTGGCTTTGGCGGACTTCCGATCAAGGAAGTCAG
>JABSRG010000110.1 GCA_013215165.1 Opitutales bacterium
ATCGAGCAAAACGGCGCCAAACTCTCCGAACTCGTCACCCTCCAAATGGCCAAAATCGAAGAGCTCACCCTCCACCTCATCGAAAAGGAAAAGCAACTCGAAGCCGAGCGCCATAAGAACGAAAATCAAGCCGCTGATCTCGCAGATCTACGTAGATCTCAGGCCCAGCAGTCAGAACAACTCTCTAACATCCTGAGCCTACTCAATATTGAACATAACTGATCCTTTGCCTCTGTGGGTAACTCCAAAGATCAACAGTCCAATCAGTAACCTCTCTCACAACACAAATTAGAAAACATTCGCGCTCATTCGCGTCTATTAGCGGATACAATCCAAACACAAAATTCCGCGTCCATTCCGCGCTTTCCGCGGCAAAATGATTCCCACCCAGCCCACAAACACGCCCAGCAACTCTCAAAAACTCACAAAAAACATTCGCGTTCATTCGCGTCCATTCGCGGACCCGATTTGAACCCATCATTCACACCCACCTTTATCCTCCCAAAGCCATGTTTCAGCCATCTCTCAAATACATCCCCATCGCAGGCTTTTCCCTCCTACTCGTCGGAGCGACGACCTATCCGGAAAACCAAGACACCGTAACCTTGGAGAACCTGACCATTTCGGGCGAATTTGCCCACGACATCATCGTACCGGGTGAAGGCACGGCCCTGGGAGTGATTGGCACCAAAGAGACAACGGGCACGAATAATTACACCGTTCAAGTCGAGTCAGGCGCAGATTCTATATGGTGGGCCCAAGACCGCATCGTGCTCAGACCCGGTGTGAAAATACACAACCAGGGAAGTAACGGATTTGTATGGCTCGCCGTCGATGCGGATTGGGACGGATTCAGTGACCAGGAAGAGGCCGAAGGTGTCGACTATGACAACGACGGCCTACCGGACGGCTGGGAGGCAGACTATGGGATCAATAGCTCCAACGCATCGGGCGACAACGACAACGACGGCATCCCCAACGTCGTCGAATATTACTTCAATACCAATCCAGTAAGTGCCAATGCCACGAGCTCTTCTGTGAGCGTATCGCTATTCTAAGAATGAACTCCTTTATAAAATTAACCACCAGCCTGTTGGCGTCTCTTATGTCCACGGTTGCTTTTGCACAAGCTCAACAAGCCAGCGCCCCGGCTCCCGAAGTCACCGAACAGCCTGCGTCTGAGGCTCCGATCGAAGTCCCCACATTTGGGCTCAACACCCCCATCGACAACGAAGATCCAGCTGAAATAGAAGACCCAGAGACCACGCTCAACGAGACAGCACCTGCGACGCGCACGATGACGGTCGAAGAAGCCGAGGCCGCGCTTAGGGCAGAGCGGAAAATTAAACGGCGGCATGCCCTCTTAGCCGAATCCTCTCCTGCCGCAGACGCCGCTTTTTTCACCAAACTGCGCCGCACCATTGTGACTCAAGAAGGCGAACAGAGACGCTTCCACCGGCGCCTCGAATATCTGGAACTCTTGATCGAAGTCTATCGCCGCGCCAAGAAAGCCGAGGACACCCCCTCAATGGAGTTGGTCATCGGAGAAGTCGCCGAACTCAAGCCGTGGATCGAACGCATCCTACAAGCCGAAAAAGGCCAGCGCCGCAAAGTATTGCTCACCGTAAACCTGATAAAACTGTTTCGAGCCAAAGACCCCACCATCGCAGCAGGACTGGTGCGGTATGTCATCGACTCAGAGACCAAACACCCCGCCTTGCGCCGCATCAAAAAATTAGCGCAGCGCAAAGCAGTCCTAACTGCCGAGCCCGTCACCCCCCTCGCCGCCATCGAACGTTTATAATTTTTAACTCCCTATCTTAATGAGACACATATTCCTCTCACTCCTCTTTCTTAGTATTGCTACTGCATTATCGGCTCAGTCTGCCAACCGCCAAGCCCGTGTGCCTCTCAACGTATATGTTGTATCCTACCAGGGGCAAGCGGGCAATCCGACAGCGAGTATTACGCTGAATGGCGAAACCGTAACGACCTCAGGGAATGGGGCCCAATCTCCTGTCCTAGACACGACCTTAGACGTCTCGCAGACATACACGCTCTCGTCTGCTCTATCGCAGAGCTATTATGCCAAAGTCCATATCGAATCTCCGGGCCGCGAATGGGTGGTCTACGTAGACGGAGAACCGATGAATGGTCCCATTTACGCCTTCGCCGGCGCGCTCAGTCATGAAATCGCGGTCCTGCCCCGACGCCAGTTGCGTGGACCCGCGGGTTTGGATTCGGGTCTGCGCCTCGGCAGCGTCCACTGGGAATTGAGCGCTGGGCTCCTCCCCTCAGGTAAATCTGCCGGAAACATCTTTCTAAAGTCAGAAGACGTCCACGCAAATTTACACAAACCGCAGTCACTGAGCTTTGTGAACCTCTATCCCAGCGAAGTATCCGTGTTTAATGATGGGAGCGGCAACCTCAGGTATATCCAGACCCCGGGAAATTTAATTTCAATTTGGTTCAGTAGCTCCTGGAATTCCACCTTCATCGACTTCTATAAGGACGGTCAATTTAGTCGAGGCACCCCAGGAACTAACAACCCATCCGTCAACTCCGGCGCCACCCACTTTGTGCGCTACCGTATTCACAACCCACCCGATGGAGATCTTTACATAGAACAACAAGTCTTTGGAACAGCGACGGTCGGCAAGCGCTACCACGTGGACAAATCCGGCAGCACTTGATTATACAAATCGGGTTACGGCCCGGGCTATCACCGATTCGAAAAACGCAGCTATAGCAGTTGGACCAACAACAAACGCTACGAGACCATAGAGATCGGCAACGGCTTTAACGGTACCAACGTCAACAATGTCATCTCCAAAACCCGACACGAGTGGCAGCGCTGGAAAGTAGGCACCGACGACGAGTGGTCCAGAATCATCAACACCGTCCGCGACCCCAACGGCAAGCTCTATACCGACGTCTTCGGCTATTACGCTGGGAGCGAAGCCGACGGCATTTACGGCAAGATGAAAAACCGCCGAGCTTATGATGGGACCTGGGAGAAATACGACTACTACGGACCCCCATCAGGCAGCCAAAGAGATAAGCGCGGCTTGGTGCATCGGATCTATTCGCCCTCCATAGACAATAATGCTAGTCCCCTGACCAGCAACGGTAATGGCAGCCCGGGAGTCGCCGGTTTCTCAGGCTTCGTGACCGAATATGACTACGTCGGCTCAGATGGCAGCAATTCAGATGATGACTTCGAAGAGGCCGATCTGCCCACCCTGCGCAGGCAATACCTCAACAACAGATTGATGGGTAAAACCACCTACGACTACAGCAGTAGCAGCAGTAACATCTTGGTCACAAAAATCCGCGACTTTGCCTCCGACGCCTCGAATGACTACCTTGAAACGATCCAAAAAAGATACCGCACGGGCTATTCTAACGAAAAAATCTCCGGGCTGCCCTACTCAGTGAATACGGCAGACAATACCCGTACCTCCTTTGGCTATCAATGGCGATCGGCCACTAAAGAATTCTTAACCTTCGAGCTGTCGGGAACACTCGACCCTGACTCCCAAGGTGCCATGAACGCCGAATTAATCACACACGTCAATTGGACAGGCGAAGTACTCGACACTGAAAACCTCTACCTCGTGCCCAACCAGTCCATCATCACCCTGACCACCCGCGACATCCGCGGCCTTGTCAAACGAGTGCAGAGCTACGTATTCACAGGAGACCCAGGCAACAACGGAGTCCTCAACGGCACCGACAACCAGCTTGTCGCCTCTACCTCCTATACCTATAACGACCTAGGCGCCATCCTCACCGAGCGGAACGACATTAACGGTCTGCAACAAACCATGATCTACGATGCCCACGGGCGCATGCTCACACGCGCCGACGCCTCAGGCCTCGTCACTCATTATTCAGGCCACAACAACCTCGGCACACCCGAGATCATTCAGCAGAATGGCGTCAAATCTTCAGTCCATGGCTCAGGCGCGTCGGTCAACCTCCAGACCCTGCACACCTACGACGCCCTAGGCCGGCTCACCGACTCCATCCGCGACGGCGGCGGCGAGACCCTCACTCAAGAATTTGTCTACGACCTCGGCGGCGTACGCACCCGCGAGATCTTACCCTGTGGCAAACGCATAGATTACACCCCCCAGATAGACGGCACCCACTACCGCAAACTAAAAGTCTCAGAAAAAAGCGAAAACGGTGCTACCGAATACCGCAGCTACACCCAGCACTTTTACATAGACGGCAGCCTAAAAAGCATCTCCGGAGATGCTCAGGTAAATATCCGCAACACCTACGAAGTCACCGCCCAAGGCCAGCTCATTAGCTTCACCGATTACGGCACCACCGACACACATGGCGGCAACGGCGATAAGCACGGTCGCGAATCCATCACCGTCTCCGACTGGCTCGGCCGCACCGTCGGCGCATACACCAAAGCCATGCCCAACGGCATGAACGGCAACAACGTTCAGCATCACCACAGCGGTGACAAATGGCTGCTAAACCGCTACGTCTACGGCACCCAAGGCAACACCCAGGCCGGTAAACTCTACCAAGACCTCACTTACATCGTCCCCCGCGCAAACTTCCGTCAAGAACTAGCCCCCACAAACTCGGGCGCCCCCACAGGATCGGCACAATCACGCGTGCGCAACCTCTACGCCTACGACCACCTGGGCCAGCTCCTGCACCAAGCCCTCGACCTCAATAATAACAGCCAAATCGACGCCAGCAACACCCAGCTCGATCGCCTTACCACCTACCACAGTTATGCTGAAAAATGGGGCAGCAACTGGTTTTGGGTCGACGTCAGTTACGTATGGGATGAACGCGGCAGCAACGCTCCCGTTGCCGTATCGAACTCATTCACCATGAGCCGCTTCTCCGGCTACAACACGACGGGCAGTAACCGCACCATATCCGAGACCCGTGCCTTTCAGCCCATTTACACGACATACTCCTCTAATACTAGCCGGATGACCACTATCACCCAA
>JABSRG010000111.1 GCA_013215165.1 Opitutales bacterium
TTTTTGTTTTGTTATCCACTGACCTTCAGTGGTTTAACCGCAACTCGCGATACTTTTTTATGCAAAATCCGGGCTAGCGGCGCTGGAAGCGGGAGACCATCAAGGGCTTGGCCAATCAGATGTTCTCATGCTGGCCAACCTGAACTGTGGTCGAACCTATCCCTCCGAGGTGGCCCGCCGAATCGGGGTCACGCGCCAGGCCGTCTACAAGATGCTCAAAAACCTTGAGAAGAAGGAGATCGTTTCACTTGAGCTGGATACGGAACGTCGTAACAGCAAAACGATCGTGATCACACCTAAGGGCGAAGAGCTTATTCGCGCAGCAGTTGGGATACTAAAGGAAATCGAGGGCGAGCTGCAGGCTCGCCTTCCCCCGGGATCTGTTGAGCAACTGCGAGCAGTCCTTGAACAAGATTGGGGCGAGCCTTAGCCTGAGTCATGAATAACGGGTCGACTCAACGCGCTATCGCGCGTGAATGACCTCGAACGTTCTAAAAAATAACAATCATCGACAATCTTTGTTGTTTTGCCATTTTGACGTGGATGAACGTATCACTGACTCCAAAACTTGAAGAATGGGTCCAAGAAAAGGTCCAAAGCGGGATGTATAATTCGTCATCGGAGGTTGTTCGAGACGCGTTACGACTACTTCACGACTATGAAGGGCAGCGTCAGAGAAAACTTGATGGTTTGCGTAGTGAGTTACTTCTTGGGCACGAGCAAATAAAGAGCGGTAAGAAGAAGGATTTTGGTCCCTCGCTAGTTGAGAGAATTAAGCGTAAAGGAAGAGAGCAAGTAGGTGTCTAAGCCCTTGTATATCTCAGATCAAGCCGTTGAAGATCTTGAGGATATTTGGGCTCATATAGCGGACGACAGCATTACCCGTGCTGACGGATTCATTGATCGGCTATACTCGAAGTGCGTGGATCTATCAGGGCTAGATGGGATAGGTAGATCTCGTGACGAGTTGCTCCCCGGGGTTGAAAAGTTTTCCTTTCAAGCGCTACGTGATATATTTTTACCGAAGTGATACTGGAGTGGATATCGTTAGAGTGCTTTATTCGGCAAGAGACATTGACGAGATATTCAGAGTCTCTGAATAGGACAAGAATGATCCCCGAAGGCGGCAATCTATTCGAGCCCATGGATCCGAGAGTCGTCGAAACCGCCTCCACCGCTCACAATGATTGGAGGGGCACGCTTTGACGTGACCCACAGCCTGGGCAAAGTCAGACAATCCAAGCGACTGAATTTGTGCAAAATGCTTTCAGCAGAAAAGTTTTCACGCAAGGGTGCCAAGCAGGTGCGTAGGGCGGAGCGATAATGCTGCTTGAAGCGCGCACGAGGGTACTGGGCTTTGCGATGAGGTATGATGGCGACGCACAGCGCTGGTCGGAAGAAAATCCTCGCCTACGCTCACCATCGTTTTAGCTTTTTCCAACATTATGCACATGAAATTATACAATCCATTGATAAAAAAATATTTATATATTGATTTTTGGACTTTTTGCTTGCTCGAAAAACGGTGATGTAACGACGATTCGTTGATATAATATTAACCGTTGGGCGGCTGATCAAATGAATGCAATCGAAAGCGTTTATCGTTCAGGGTTCGAATGGGCCCGCCTTGGCCTAAAGGTCATTACCACTGGATACGCACAGTTAGTGTTAAATCCAGGTGACCCAGAGCATCATGAAGGCAATGCTGCCTGGTATGTGTCGATCGAAGATAAAGAGATGGGCTACCTACAGGATATTGAAACAGTCTATGCTGAACATGGTCTCACCTGTCATCATGTCGTCCCACATTATTCATCAGATAAAACGGTAAAATTTCTGAAAATGCAAAACTATCTAGATAGCCCTGCCTATGGTTTTATGATCGAGCCATATTTTGCTTCTTTGCCGGCCAGCTATGAATTTATTCCTGCCGAAAGTGAACTAGATTTATACGAAAAGGTGTACTCTCTTCCCGGCCAACGATTCGCTTTCCCCGAAATAAGAAGCACTCTCGAACGGCTTGTTGCACAGAACTCGCTCAGGCTTTTTTCTTGTCGTTACAATGGCCAATTGGTTGGGCGGGTTGGGGCACTTCGTGTTTCCGATGGCACACTGCGTTTGAAGAGTATATTCGTCAGTAGTGCACACAGAAAACGAGGCGTTGCCACAGTAATGCTGCAACACGTATCCAACATTGCAAAAATCGAAGGGGCTTCAAGATTAAGCTCTGAAGTCGAAATATCGAATGTCTCATCTGTTAAGTTACACCGCAAATTTGGCTTCGAAGACGTTGGTTTTGTGCACTGCTTCACCAGAGACGCCCAACAAGGCAATCCAGCGGGCGCCTTCGGCGCCGCTGCTTTTTGACGTTGGCCAAAAAGCATGAAACCAGACGCGACAATAAGAATTGAAGGGCTTAAGTAAGGACGGGGGTATAATTGTGGGCACACGAGGCACTCCGGCGCCGGCGAAGCGCCGCCCTCCATCGCCCTAAATGATTGGAGAGGCACGCTTTGACGTGACCCATAGCCGAGGCAAAGTCAGAAAATCGAAGCGACTGAGTTGGTGCAGAATGCTTTCGGCAGCAAAGGTTTCACACAAGGGTGCCAAGTGGGTGCGTAGGGCGGAGCGATAATGCTGCTTGAATCGAGCACGAGGGTCCTGGGCTTTGCGATGAGGTATGATGGCGACGCGCAGCCCTGCTCAGCAGAAAACCCTCGCCTCCGCTCACCATCGTTTTAGCCTTTTTCAATATTATGACATGAAGTCACACAATCCATCAATTATTGAATAGATGAAATGTAATTATCTTCTTTTTCTGTTATTCACTGTAATAACAATAACATGTAGCGGAAGAACGATTGTTATCGTAGAAGAACGATGCGATTTCTATGTTCCTTCGAAGTTTGTCCAAGGAGGTGTATTAATCCTCAAAGAAAAGGGAAAGGTGGAGACGTTAGTAAAGTCGAAAGGCGCATTACCTCAGCTGATAGACCCCGATGAGTCTTTAGTTTCGGCGAACTCATTCGCGACAAATAATGCCGCAGGGCGGATTTCTTACTCAGTTTACGAAGGGGGCATTGCCGATGAGTTTTATGACGCGGTTCGTGAGAAGATAGATGAGGCTCAGAGCCAAAAATCAAACTTTATTAAACTCAATGACAGCCGAGTTTTGAAAAAGGGTGATCATTATTGGATATATCACGACGTTGAATACTCTGGATCCAACCAAAATCGCCGTGTCGTGACCCTGAGGTCTTCGATCGACGGACAAACAGTATTGATCAGGTATGAGTGTCGTGCTGATCGTTTCACTAGATATAAGGAAGATTTCACAAAGTCGATCAACAGTATCTATGTGCACTGAGAGATCTAACAAGGAGACATATTCAGCCCAATTCCAGTTAATCACTTGATTGACAGCATACCAGAAATCCGTGGTTAAAACAGTGTTCAACTCGCGCCCGCTTCGCTCGCGGCGCAGAGCCACTGAGAAAGTATGAATAGGCTTTTGATCGAAGATTATTCCTACCTAACAGCCCCCTGAAGATAGTCACAGAGTAGAAAACATGCCATTTCAATCCCAACATCCAACCCACATTACCGGCGGGCCATATTCAGCCAGTGGCCCCAATGTCGGCTGATGCCGCCATCAAGGCCCCCCCTACGTTCGGAAGAAAACAAATGGAATCTGAATTATCCAGATCGGTAGCGTGCTACGACAAGCGAGACGACAAACTCGTGTTCGACATCGAGTTGGATCATTTTCCGATAGATCGAATCCGACCTTTCTGGGAAACAGGAGAAGATAAAGAGATGATTTGTATCTACAAAATCGAAAGATATCAGATGCCAGAGATCCGGAGCATTCTGCCCAAGAACATCGAGTTCGAATGGAATGAAGAAAAGTATGAGTATTTTCTAGAGTGTCACCAGAAAGCAGAGACATGATTTATCCGAACAAGGCCGCTCAAACAATGTCGGCAATAGCTCGCCTCTTTCGCGACGACCGTATGGAAATCAATATCAGAACCAAGGGAACCTCAAACGAAGCCAACATCATGTGGCTTTGGCGTTAGAGAAAATGAAACGACTTCTACAGCTAACCCAAATACTTGGAGTGATCATGTTCACCGCACTGGCATTATATGCGAATTTGGGTCAAGAGCACCTAAAAGATTACGCAAGAGACTACATCAATCAGGCAATCGAGCCGAAAGTGACTACGTCAATCGGAATCGCGAGCGAGCTTCTAGAATAACCGAAAGTGAAGGAATTCTTAGCCCCCCATCAAAAGTCTATCATTGAAGCCGAAATCGCGACCTATCTAGCCGACCCAACACGATACATTCAAAAAATTACTGATGATGAGGTTACAGGCGCAGTACCAACCACAATAGAAGCCAAAAGAATAAACCCATTGATGAAAGGCCTTCTAGAAAAGATCACCTCATGGAAAAAGTCGGTAGAGAAATACTTCAATGAGACGTTTTCTGACATCATATTTGACCTCACCTTATTCTCTATAAGCAATATCTTTGCATTTGGAACCGCACTTTGGCTTTTGAATCGCGAAGGAATGATCGACCTAATTTCATATCGAGTGGCGTCTGGTATCATCACATGCTCCGTAATTTACGCATCCGCTATGTATTTTGATCAGAATTGGTTTTTCACTGTTTTGCTTATTACTCCGCTAATGCAAAAGGTGACTTCATGCGGCGTATTTGGCATGTGGGTGTTGGAAGCATGAAATGATCT
>JABSRG010000112.1 GCA_013215165.1 Opitutales bacterium
GACTTCCTTGATCGGAAGTCCGCCAGAGCCAACCACTTTTTAATTTTTTAGCGCATCCCTATGGGATGGCTGTGAATGGCATAAACTGCTGTCACGGTGAGGGGTATGTCTGAGCCGGGGTGAACCCATTCGCCTTTGAGACGGTCTTTGCCGTCTTTCAGGTCCAAACCGTCTAGGCCATTGATGAGGTTGGAGGCAAACTCGGGCCGACTGGCACTGTCGGAGGCGTCCAGAAGATCGAAGCGACCCAAGGCATCGGGCCAGACGAAGACTTGTTGCCCTTCAGAGAGCCCTTGAGCACTGAGATCTTCGGGGCGATACCAGGCGGCCAGATCGCTCAGAGCGGCATCGGGGATGGCGGGATCGGTAGTCTGGAGGGACGCTAGGCTCCCGGCCTGAGCAGCTGTATATTGACTGCGGTCGATGATGGCTCGCTGTTCGGCGTCATAGACATCGAGCCAGGCCGCATCCGGGTGGTAGAGAGCGTATTTATTGGCAAGGTAGACTTCGACGGCATTGAGGTCTGCGTCAGAGAGTGCCGCGTCGTGGATGAGCATTTCCATCACATAAGCGCGGGCTTTTCCCGTGGTGCCATCTAAGCCCATGTCGATCGTGGCGTAATGTGAGCTTCCCGTGAAAAAGCCCATAAACAAACCGTTCAGGCGGTGGGTGTGCGATGGATCTATCTCCGAAGGATCGTAGCGATAGGTCTGGATGACAAAGCGGTCCTCGTAGAAAGGCGTCTGGATCGCGTTGCCTTGGCGATCTACCCCTGCGTTCGAGGTCCACTGGTCTTGCCCCTGATAACCGATGTTATAGCCACTCGAGCCATCACTTCGTCCCATATTGAGATGCTGCGGCCCGTCCGACCAGACCACGCGGTTTCGATTGCTGCCATTGGATGTGTGAATGGCGTAAACGACGGAAATAGTCAGTGGATCTTCGGCGGACGGGTGCCGGTAGGTGTTATCGAGGTGGTCGTAATTGTCGACCAAGTGGAGGCCGTCGTAGCCTGCAAGCAGGCCGGTAGCGAAAACAGGAATCCGGCCGCCTCCGCCCAAAGCTAAGAGGTCAAACTGACCGAGGGCATCGGGCCATGCGTCGACGAACGCGCCATCCAGAAGTCCTTGGGCTGTTAAAGTCTCCGGGCGATACCAAGCGGCCAGATTGGAAATGATCGAGTTCGTCACTTCGGGATACGCCGCCTGGATGGCAAAAACCTGCTCGGCTGCTTCCTGGCCGTATTGGCTATCATCGATGATGACTTGCTGCTCCGCAGGGTAAGCCGTCTTCCAATCCGCAACGGGATGATAGAGGCCGTATTTGTCCGCAAGGTAGGCTTCAATGTCATCCAGTCGTGTATCACTGAGAGCGGTATCATGGATGATGAGTTCCATGACCGTGCCTGCGGCTTCTCTAGTGGATCCTTCGACCCCGAGGCCGATGGTAGAAAAGTGTGCCGCTTGAGTCTCAGTGATATCAAACATCTCCAACCCGTTGAGACGATGGTCATGGGTAAAAGTGCTGCCATAGTAGCGATAGGTTTGGATGACGTAGGCATCATCATGGTACGGAACGCGAACTGGGTCACCATCGCGATCTACGCCGGTGTTTTGCAGCCAATTTTCGTTGTTTGAGATGCCGATGTTATAATCGCTAGAACCGTCGCTGCGTCCCATGTTGAGGTTATTCTGAGCTCCATCCGACCAGACGATGCGGTTTCCAAAGCCACCGTTTTTGCGATAGATGGAATAGACCACCGTAACGGTGAGCGAATCAGCTCCCGAGGCATGGGCAAAGGTGCCGTTCAGGCGGTCGTGATCATTCTCGAAGAATAAGCCACGGTATCCGGCTAAGGTCTCTTCCGCCCCTATGACTAGGCTTCGAGAGTCAGCCGGAGCTGTGAGATCGAAATTCCCTAAGGCGTCAGGCCAAGTAGTCACTTCATCCCCCGGATCGATGCCTATTTCTGATAATTCTTCGGGCCGATACCAGGCAGCTAAGTTTGTAAGATCCAGGCCGAGATCGCTGACTGTCGCGCTCACACTGACATTGCCTTCAAGCGTGATCGCATGGCTGTGGTCCGTGCCGGATAAATCGCCTGTCCACCCTTCAAAGGTGTATCCCGGAGCGAGATCGAAGACAACTTCCACTGCATCGCCGTAAAAATAATCGGTTTTGAGAGGAGTTATGAGGATGCTGCCTCCCGACGGATTGGAGACTGCAGTCGCTATGGACAGCGTCTCCTGACTATCCGTGGTGACGGTAACCCCGGCATCCAGCAGCACTTGAACCTGTGCCATGTCGTCTGAGTCGAAATCGGCGTCGAGGCGATTGCCATTGAGGTTGAGACTGGTGATCCCCGTAAGCTGCTCGATCCCCCGTAAATCGCTGATACCCAAGCCGCTAAAGTCGAAATCGCCGGTGAGTCCATTGAGGTGCGATTGCATGATCGGTCCCGGTGCCACCACGCCTATCGCTGCGCGGAGTTGAGCTTCTAAATTTAGATCGAAGATGAGGATCTGCCGATCCGTCGCGCTCGGGTGGACGAGGTCGTATTTGTTGGCAAAATAGACCTCCACCGCATCCATCTCCGTGTCGGAGAGATAGCGGTCGAAGATGATCAGTTCATGGATGTAGGCGTTGGCCTCCTGGTTAGCAATGACTTCGCCCATGCCGATCCGTCCCATTTCAAATTTTTCGGTATGGCTGCCAATAAAACTGCCATCGAGCCAGGATTCCTGGAAGCCCGTGAGGGCATCGTAACGGTAGCTATGGACAACAGGTTGGTTTGCCATGAACGGTATAACCTGCTCGGAATCGTCGAGCCAGTCCCCCGCCCCCCAAGCGCGATAGCCATTAGTCTCATAGCGTCCTGCGATCATAAAGCTGTTCCGATCGTTCGCTAGGACCCGATTACTACCGTTGATCGATTTCTGGGCATAAACGGCTATGACGGTGATCGGGTGCGCATCAGACATCAGATGATTGTAGGTGCCGTAGAGGCGGTCATCCGTATTATCAAAGTCCAGAGCAGCGATACCGTTTGAAACGTCATGTTGATAGGTGGGGGCAATGGCGGGGTTCCCTCCGGTATATTCGAGCGGCCACTGCCCAAAGGCATCCGGCCAGAAGGCGACCGATGCTCCGTTCTCGTAAATTGAAAGATCTTCAGGACGATGCCACGCGACCACGCCGTCGATCATGGCGTCAGGGATATTGAAAATCGAAGCTAAGGCTATGGAGGCATCTTGGAGTGATTTACGCGCTTCAAATTCGACCTGCGAATACGCCGATCGACCGATGATGGCTTGCTCGGACACATCGAAACCCTGAACCCAATCCGCATCGGGATGATACAGCCCGTATTTCTCGGCAAAATAGACCTCGACGATATCGAGTTCCGTGTCAGGCACGAGCCGATCGAAGATGATCAACTCGTAAATGTATGCATTCGCCTCTTGGTTCGAAATCACTTCACCGAGCCCAATTTTCCCTATTTGAAATTGCTCCGTGTGGCTGCCGATCAACACATCGTTAATCCACGACTCCTGGAGTCCCGTTGCCGCATCGTAACGGTAAGCTTGGATCACCGGCTTTCCTTCAACAAAAGGAATGTAGACCTCACCCTCATCAAGCCAATCCCCTGCGCCCAAAGCACGGTAGGCATTGGTCTCATAACGTCCGGCGAATTGAAAATTATTCCTGTCATTCGTCAGAATCCGATTATTGCCATCAATAGATTTTTGAGCGTAGACGGCCACCACGGTGATGGGGCTGTCACTATTATAAGGATGGTTGTAAGTCCCGTTGAGGCGGTCATCAACGTTATCAAAATCCAGTCCACTGAAGCCATTCAATGAATTCGCACGAAAGGTTGGAGATAAAGCCGTGTTTCCGCTCGCGTTCTCAAGCGGCCATTGACCGAAGGCGTCGGGCCAGACACCGACGGCGTCACCTTCCTCGTGTTGAATAAGTTCTTCTTGGCGATACCAGGCCGCTACGCCCGTGATGAGCGTATCTGAAATATTGATCTCCGTAGATGCATCCTGAATCGCTTTACGTGCTTCGAACTGGCTACGGGTGTAGCGTGAGGCATGGATGATGGCTTGCTCAGAAGGCGTAAATGCTTGGATCCATGTGGCGTTGGGCACATAGATTCCGTGGATGTCGGCGAGTTGGATGGTGACCGCATCGACTTGCATCGGGTCCAGAGCTTCGGAGAAAATTAATACCTCGCTAATCGTTCCCTGGGTGTAATGACCGCTGCCACTTTCGCCTAGCGGGAGCCGTCCTATCTCTTGCAGGAAATCGGTTGTTCCCTGCAACTCCCCATCGATCCAATGCGTATGCGTGCCATTCGCGCTGCCTGAGTAACTATAGCTATGAATAACAAATCGGTCTGTATACACATCCTCGACACGCGATCCTGAGTTTCCCAGTCGCACATTATTCAAGATTCGAACAGAATAATCACCCTCACTGGCTCCTCGCCCGATTTGGAGACTATTATTCCGTGTCACGCGGTTGTTATATATGCCGCTGTCGTTGTCGAGGCGGTAGACGAAGACTAGAGTAAAGGGATCATCATGATCCGTGTGCTCGAAACCCGTCTGCATCTGGTCA
>JABSRG010000113.1 GCA_013215165.1 Opitutales bacterium
CACTTCCATCTCGCCATCACAACAAACATAAATCCCCAGAATTATCAGGACGATTCGTTGATATAATATTAACTGTTATGTGGGAAATGGCAAAAATACTATCATTGTTTGCGGTGATTCTTCTAGTTACTGCGTGTGGACAATTGGATCCGAACGATCAAATTGACGAGGGAGAAATCGTTGAAAATGTATATCGTAGTGAGGAAATTGGTTGGACGATGGAAATTCCCAATGGCTGGAAGCTTTTGACTCGAGAACAGGTTGACGGTTATGAAAATAAAGGAAAAGAAATGTTATTAGATGCTTTTAGTGAAGATTTCGATTTTGACGGATTGAAGAATCTACTACATTTTCAGAAAGATCAATTCAACGTATTTCAGTCAACATCTGAGCCGTTTTTGGAAGAATATAAAGGGGAGTGGAGCGAGAACAATCGTGCCTTGAAAGACGTATTGTTGGAGACGGATAGGAGCCAGGGGATCCAGGTCGAATCATCTGAAATAGAAATAGAAGAAATTGATGGTGTGAAGTTTGAAGTCTATAATATTGTGCTCAAAGCACCTAATGGGAAAGTCGTGGTTACTCAGACTATGTATTCTAGTCTGATAAACGGTTATGATTTTGGTGCAAATATGACCTATAATAGTGATGGGGCACGGGACGTTATGTTAGGCGTGTGGAAGAAGTCGAAATTCGTACGAACACATAACAAATCGGTGCAGACAATTCCGTGAGGTTGGTGCCTCACTCCATGTCTGACCTCTGACGATATGGGGTAAAAGAGAATAGCCTCTTTACATAAGAATCAGTTCGTCTTAACGCAGAGAATTTCTTCCCCGTTTTTTTTCGCATCCGACGAAATATTGCCCCGATAATCAGCCCACGAAAGTAAGTATTTCTCACCCAAATCCGAGTTTTCATCTGCACCTATCCGTGGCAAAAGAGTACCTTCCTTACGCCCGCTCGTTGCGCTTGCTCAAGACGCAAAGAAACTGTTTCCGCGTCCTTTCTGCGCCTTCCGCGGCTCGATCATCTATCGCTCCGACCGATCCGTCGCCTGAAATCTCTCACGGAGGCGCCAAGGCACGGAGAAAAGTTTTGCCAGTATTTCCCCGCCGGATACCAATCGAGACCTGAACCTGCTGACGTTCGAATAGAAAGCGGCATGACGCACCACTCCTTCACCCAATCCCACGCCAGCGGCCACCCATATCCAGCCGGTGGCCCCAATGTCGGCTAGCGCCGCCATCAGGTCACCTCATCATTCGACGGAAAGAAAACACGACTTGCCCCAAGGCCAGAACTGACCTACTTCTAATCATCATGGAAATTGCCAAGTCATACATCACAGACGAAGAAGGCTCCGTAAAAAGCGTCGTCATTGACCTCGATGTATTCACGAGAATCGAAGAAGCCCTTCTAGATCACGGACTTGCCAAGGCGATGGAAGAAGTGAAAGAAGATCCAGAAATCTCTGCTGAGGAAATGAAGAGAATCCTCAGTGAATAATGGAGACCTCATTCAAGAGGGCTTTTGCACGGGATTTGCGTAAGATTCCCCATCAGAAAAGAGAAAAAATAGAAGAATTTGTCTTCGAGACAGTGCCGCAGGCAGAATCGACGGAAGACCTCTCTCCAATAGTAGCCCTCTCAGGACACATTGAATTCTATCGGAAAAGATTTGGTGACTACCGAGTCGGATTTGGGATCTCGGAAGGAAAAGTGATTTTCTACCGAGCACTTCACCGCAAAGAAATATACAAAAGATTCCCATGAAATCGAAGTCGAACCAGTCGGAGTAGCCAACGACTAAGCTTCGCTTAGCCGCAGCTATCCTCTACGTTGTAGTGTCCGTATAAAATAAGCAGTGAATCTGGCGGTATTCCGCTTCACAGCTCGAGCGTCAAAAAGATAGTCCAGCTTGGAATAGTTCGCTTGATCAGCAACAAACTTGCGATATTTTCGCCGTCTAAGCTGCTGCGCTCGTTCGCTGGTTCATCAAGCGATAGGCTTCGGCTGGAGTTTGCTGGGCTGAATCGTTTGGTAGGGATGATTACGTATCATGAGTTACGTGACGCCTGGCAGAAGCAGTCTCAGGTCACCGTGGTGGATTTCATTGCTGATCAGGAATTGGTGTATGTGCATCCAGACCAATCGATCCGAGATGTGGCGAACACCCTTGTGGTCCAGGATAAGATGCGGGTGCCAGTAGTCAGTCAGACCCCGAGCGCCTTATCGGGATTGTAACATTGCACGACGTGGCCAGGCAGCAAAACGCGATAGAGGACCAAATCGAACGGGGAGAGTAGACGCTATCAGCAGAAATAAATGAGCTGAACTGTTCGCTGCGGCCTCACGCCGCATCCACGACGGCCTTTCCGATTCCATTCCCTTCTATTCCCGATTCGCACCGCTCCTGTCCTTCTCGAGTGATCATTGACTTTGGATCTTCGGGTCTTGAGCGCAGCGGGCGTGATATTCAACGCGATCCATTCATGACATACAAACTCTCTGGCCGACTCACTCGTCGCCGCACAACCCCGACGTTTGCTCACATGAGCATAGATGTCGTTCCTATATCAAACGCTTAGGAATGAGAGTAGTCACAACTCTCAGCAGATTTATCCGTGAGAGCGCCAACACACTCGCGAAATAAGCAGGCACAACTATCGCTTCCTTCGACGCTGTGCTTTCTCCTCGGGCTCCAGGCTTTTGGCAATAGCACGGGTCCGAAGCGAAATTTCTTCAGTCCAATCGCACCCCACTCCGACATCTTTTGCAAGCCTCGACCATCGAGCTATAGCAGCTTCGATGCGCTCAATAATACTTGATACATCGTGCCTAGAAATCGACAGCTTCTCACCCACCCGCTCCAAGTCGGCACGATTTAACTCATCAGATGCCTTTTGGTCTACCAGCATGTAATTCCGAGCATAAATGTTGTTTGAAAAAATCACGTCGTAAGCTGGTGTGATTTGCCAGTCTCCACCCTTCAACATAAATGAAAAATTCTTAGCGTGATCGTCGCGGCAATGAGCCATCACATTGAAGACCATCCGCCGGAATTGTTCCACGACATGTTCTTGATTTTTAGTGAGGTCGTAAGTCGTTTCCAATAGATCCATGTAATCGAGATCATTATCGGAAAAATCTAAATGGCCGAGACCTGCATAAGAATGAACGTGGTAACGCTCATTGGGATCTTCAAGGCCTCGATCGAAACGCCTCACCGCGTAATGCTTGATTCCTTCCGTATCTAAGACCAGGCGCGTCTCCGGCATTTGAATACCTGCCTCTTTAGCCATCAGTGAGTACGTGTATTCAATTAGGCCGATGTCAGGATGCTTTGGATCCGTAAATTTCAATAACCATGGCTCAGAGCCATCAGGAATCTTTCCGCTGCCGGTCCTGATTATTTCACCTGGATCTCTGTCGATCGCAACAAGAGCTTTAGGCGCGGCCCCGCCAGCAGTACTACCGGAAAGGAGTAAAGCTTTATCCACGCGGCCTTTGACATTTGATATTCTACGCGATTCTCGGGCTGCTTTCACCAAATCAAATGGCTCTCCATTATCCACGTATCCAGTCGCCGGTTCATAGGTCAATGCCCCCATAGTACGTTTGCCAAGGTAGGCCAGCAATTGGATGTCCGAGAACATGCGCTTTCCTTCTTTGGACAAGTGTTTCGCAATGACCTCGCGCCCGTACTTATCAGGCAATGAATCGACGAATAAACCAGGCAAGTTATTCCCCGCCCATCGAAAGGGTTTAAACGGTGCTTTTTGGAGCGGGAGCTTGTAGGGAGACAACTCTATGCCTTTACGAGCAAACAGAATATCGTATCCAAAATACACACCTTCAGGGGCAGAAACAAGTTGCCCCACCCGTTCTTCTCCAAGCATCACGTTAACATTCACTCACTGAGACCTTTCACACGTTTCTTGATATCTTCGATGGTTTCCGCTTCATCAGTCGCGAAAACGCCCTGGAGGGCGCTTAAATCACCCAGGATTCCCGCAACCTTCAGAAAGGTATCTACTTTCCAACTACCATTGGCCTCAAGACGCTGATAGGTGTTTAATGATACTCCTGCTCGTTTCGCGAGCTCCTCCTGGGTATATCCGGCCGCTTTTCTGGTTCTGACCAAACCATCGACCAAATCTTGCTTTGCCTTAAACGGAGTAAGCCTTTTCATATCCCATTTTTGGGGTATTAATTTAGTTATTGCAAGATTTTAAACCATTTTTGGGGTATAAAAAGCATCTAGAAAAGACTATGGATTTTAATTCATAAAACACAACTTCCCCACAATTTTGACCACAGATTACGCAGATATTCACAGATCTTTTTGAATAAGAGAGATTTACGAAAAAGAGAATCGTCCACAAAATTCTGTGGGATAAAGCGTATGGATACTTCGCCAAATTGAAGGGTATTCATGCAACTATCATCCTTCTAGAGGATAATCATAAACACCTAATAAAAAAATACCACAGCCATCCCATAAGACCTGATGGCGGAGATCAAACCTGAGTATTGATGGGCTGTAGCGGTTGATCGTGTCTAT
>JABSRG010000114.1 GCA_013215165.1 Opitutales bacterium
CTGACTTCCTTGATCGGAAGTCCGCCAAAGCCAACCACTTTTTAATTTTTTAGCGCATCCCTATGGGATGGCTGTGAGATAGATGCTATCTTTCTCGATAGTTACTCCTTCCTCTACCAGGTAAACAGGCATGCTCGTGTAGCGCGCCAGTAGCTCATCCATAACGCTTTTAAAATCAGGAGAAAGGTGCTGCACTACGACGAAAGCCAGTCCAGAGTTCGTCGGCATTGAAGTGAAGAACTGTTCCAGCGCTTCAAGGCCACCCGCAGAAGCGCCTATGCCTACAACATAGCTAGGGGATTTATCGTCTGAATCGGGGAGAGAGCCTTCGGTTGTCATAGGAAACTTGAATTTGGGATGAGAGATGTCAAAGCGACTCAGGGGTGATGCTTCGCAAGCAATAAGTAAATGTCAATTGTGCTTGGAGTGATTTCTGGGGTTTAGGTCGTGCGTCAGATCGCTCGAATGCACTCTTGCAGACCCTTCAAAGCGTTTGTGAACGGGCATCACGGAATCGGTATATATGCATTTTATAAACGGGCGGACGCCGAAATCTTCACAGCATGGGTCATCCGTGGAGTCATACTAAATTTATTAGATATAAATTTTGACAAAGTCCAAAATTGTATCGTATCAAATTCTTAGTGATTAATTCTGCTGATCTACTCAAAAGCTACGGACTGTCTGTCACCGCGCAGCGTTTGGCTGTCATCGATGCCCTGACTCAAAGTCCCCACGCTACTGCCGATGAAGTCTTTGTTGTGGTGAAAGCACACATTGGAAGTATCTCGCGTCAGTCAGTTTATAATGCTTTAAACACGCTCTCTGATCAGGGCGCTATCCGACGATTTCAACCAGCTGGATCGGCAGCCAGGTTTGAAAATCGAGTGGGCGACAATCATCACCACGTCGTGTGCCGTAAATGCGGAGTCACCGAAGATGTTGATTGTGCCGTGGGATATGCCCCCTGTCTCCAGCCCTCGAATGATCATGGATTCATCATCGATGAAGCAGAGGTCGTTTACTGGGGGATTTGCCCGAGCTGTCAGGAGGAAGAGAAATAGCCGATCTAATCTAATAGTGATTTTTCCACCCTAATCACCTACAACCCCGAATACAAAAAACTATGTCTGAAGAATCAAAATGCCCGTTTATGAAAGCCGCCTCTCCCGGTGCAGGAACTACGAACCAAGACTGGTGGCCCAATCGTCTCCGCGTCGATTTACTCCACCAACATGGTTCCAGCTCAAACCCGATGGGCGATGATTTCGATTACGGTCTCGCTTTTGATTCTATTGATTACGACGCACTCAAGGCAGATTTGACCACGCTGATGACCGATTCGAAGGACTGGTGGCCAGCAGACTTTGGTCACTACGGTCCTTTATTTGTCCGTATGGCCTGGCATAGCGCTGGCACCTACCGCACTGCGGATGGTCGTGGGGGTGGGGGACGCGGCCAACAGAGATTTGCTCCGTTAAACAGTTGGCCGGACAATGGAAACCTAGATAAAGCTCGTCGCTTGCTCTGGCCCATTAAAGAGAAATATGGACACAAGATCTCTTGGGCGGACCTGTATATTCTCGCAGGCAATGTGGCAATGGAATCTATGGGGTTCAAAACCTTTGGTTTTTCAGGTGGACGCACTGACACTTGGGCCCCAGACGAGGATGTCTACTGGGGTAGCGAGCACACTTGGTTGTCTGGCGAAGAAAGATACGCCGACCAAAAAGAAGGCGAGCGCGACTTGGAAAATCCCTTGGCTGCAGTCCAAATGGGGCTGATCTACGTCAACCCAGAAGGCCCTAACGGCAATCCGGATCCACAAGAAGCCGCTCATGATATTCGCGATACGTTTGGGCGCATGGCGATGAATGACGAAGAGACCGTAGCGCTGATCGCAGGCGGACACACCTTCGGCAAAGGCCATGGAGCCGGACCGGCCGATAACGTCCAAGAAGACCCTGAAGCCGCTTCTCTGGAGAATCAGGGATTTGGATGGAACAACAAATTTGGAACAGGCAAAGGGGGCGATACCATCACTAGCGGCCTTGAGGTTACCTGGACGCAAACCCCGGCCCAGTGGGGCCATGGCTATTTCACAAACCTCTTCGAAAACGAATGGGAACTGACCAAAAGCCCGGCAGGGGCACATATCTGGGTAGCTAAGGATGCAGAAGCAACAATTCCCGATGCGCATAATCCGGCTATCATGCATAAGCCTACCATGCTGACCACAGACCTGTCTCTGCGCATTGACCCAGAATACAAAAAAATCTCAGAGCGCTTTTACAAAAATCCTGATGAGTTTGCCGATGCCTATGCCCGTGCATGGTTCAAACTGACTCACCGAGACATGGGCCCCCGCTCCCTTTATCGAGGTCCAGAGGTGCCCGAAGAAGTGCTGATTTGGCAAGATCCCTTGCCCGCTGTGGAACATGAATTGGTTTCCGATTCAGATATTTCTGAGCTTAAAGAAGCGATTGCTCAGTCTGGATTAAGCATCGCGCGCTTGGTGAGCACTGCTTGGGCCTCTGCATCGACCTTCCGCGGTTCAGACAAACGGGGTGGGGCGAACGGAGCCCGGATACGTCTAGCACCTCAGAAAGACTGGGAGGTGAACGAGCCCGTGAAACTTGCCCAGGCATTGGAGCGACTCGAAGCTATTCAGAATGACTTCAACTCTAAGCAAGAGGGCAGAAAGCGGATCTCTTTGGCGGATTTGATTGTCCTCGCCGGTGGCGTGGGGATCGAACTGGCAGCAACGAAGGCAGGGAAATCGATCACAGTGCCATTTACTCCGGGTAGAACGGATGCGAGTGAGGATCAAACCGACGCTGCATCGTTCGAGCCTCTTGAGCCCAAAGCAGATGGCTTTCGTAACTATCTTGGAGCCCGTTTCTCCGTGCCAGCCGAACATCTATTGATTGATCGCGCACAGTTGCTTACCCTGTCAGCGCCTGAGTTGACTGTTCTTGCCGGCGGCCTTCGCGTCCTCGAAGTGCAGGTGGGTGATGAAAAACATGGGGTGCTTACGAAGAGGCCAGGGACCCTGAGTAACGACTTCTTCGTAAATCTCCTCAGCATGCAATACGAGTGGAAGCAAGTCTCTCCCTGCGGCAACGCGTTTGCTGCCGTAGATCGTGATTCGGGTGCCTACGTCTGGTCAGGCACGCGCACAGATCTCGTCTTTGGATCAAATTCTATCCTGCGAGCCGTGGCCGAAGTCTACGCTAGTTCCGACGGTGAAGATAAGTTCATAGAAGACTTTGTCTCTGCTTGGACCAAGGTGATGAACCTGGATCGGTTCGACATCTAGCACGCCTTCCTCCTCCCAAAATCGGCTGGTTGTTCTACCGCTTTGAATGATGTCATGGGGCTTTGTGCCCGATTGATATTTCCCAAATGTAGAGCAACTCAGCCTCCTTATATCGATGTCTCGGCAATTCGTCCCGTGGCAATCGCTCTCGCGATCAGCCTACAGAGCCGATCTCTATTACGTAATCCGGTTTAGAAGGGTGGGGACGGTTTGCCAAAGCGTCTGCGTTTGTTGGGTCAATAAGTTCTTTTGTCTCAGATCATTCGCTTGGTGCAATTGAAAGGACGGGGAGTTTTTCCAGGTGTCGCTCCTCGGCTCCATTGGTTGTAGTTGAGGTGCTCTGTCGCCTCGACCCCTACGGTGTGGATCGAAGCAACGGCCCGCGCCCCGACAGAGCGGCGCGACTACAACAAATGCAACTGGGGACACGTCCCCGAAGTTTCAATTAGGCCCTAATTCGGTTGGTGGTAGCCAGAGGGGATTCGTCAGATTAAGTAGATATTTAGAGATCTAATACTCCAATGATGTCATTGGGCTTAGAGTAGTTGCGAAATACGTGCTCAATGCCAAGTTGCTCGAGTTGGTTTATTCGCCTCCCAATACCGATCATGGGAATTCCGAGAGATTAACAGGCGACCACATCCCAAGGGGCATCTCCGAAATAGACCACTTCGGTCAGTTCCGACTGGGCCCGTTGAGTCGCCAATCGGATTATGTCGGTTCTTTTTGGAGTGTCGCTCGACGTGGCATGGGCATAAGCACTCAATTCGATTCCACAACAGGCTAATTTGAACTCCGCCTCTGTATCGAACCCACCCGTCGCGAATGCAATGCGATACCCATAATCATCAGAGAGTTGTTTCATAAAGTCGACTGCGCCAGGTAGCGGGCTGAAGTCCCCAGGGTGGTGTGGCTGTTTTTCTTTCAGAAGCTGAACAAAACGCTCTTTAAAGCGAGTTTCGCGAATGCCAAAGTCTGACATATTGCCACACAATGATCGAATAATTCCCGCGCTCGTTGGGTCTTCAAATTTGCTCCAATCCACCGTTTCTAGGGACTGGTTGAAAACACCTGAATAGGCCTGAGCATAGCAAATACCTTCAATATCCTGAGTATCACAGATGGTTCCGTCGATGTCGAAAATAGCCAGCATCTGATTCAGGGTGCAATTGAAGGAACGGGGAGTTTTTTTGCAGAAACACCACTTTAAGGTGTACAAGCGTTCACTAATATGAAAT
>JABSRG010000115.1 GCA_013215165.1 Opitutales bacterium
CTATTAAAAGGAAAAGCGTCGCAGGTAATAGCGGAGCTAGAGGAAAAAAGTGAGGGGGCTGAAGTGCCCGACGAGCAGTCCCCCGTTCGTCTTGCCTATCGCTATCTGAATACTCGAAATGAGCAACTGGACTACCTCAAGGCCCTTGAAAACAAGCTACCTGTAGGCACGGGAATGATCGAAAGTGCGCACAAGCAAATCATCCAGCAACGGCTTAAAGGCCCTGGCATGGCATGGCTTGACTTACAACAAACGCAGGTGCCTTAATCTCAGCCCGGGCCCACCGGGCCACATACATCGAAAGTCAAGAATGGCTCAAAGAGGCCGCATGACTCCACGCACGTCTGGTCACACCCGAGCTGACCATGCCAACAGGGATGAGCTTGCAAAGTTGATTGAAGACGGCAGAACGGTATTGGGTTGGTTTTGTTTTCTCTTTCATCAACTGACTTCCTTGGTCGGAAGTCCGCCAGTGCCAACCGCTGTTTAGCTTTTTAGCGCATTCCTATGGGATGGCTGTGAATCTGTGAATAGACTTCCTGTATGCGCCTGGTGTCATTCCTATGTTTCTTTTAAATATACGGTGGAATTGCTCCATTGATCCAAATCCTGAATCGGCACTTATTTCTATTAAACCCCATTCTGTCATACGTAGTAATTGAGAGGCATGTTGAACCCGCAATTGTTGTAGGAATTCTACGAGTGTATAACCAGTTTCCCTTTTGAAACGTCTTGCTAAATGTTCTGGACTCAAGTGCACACGTTTCCCAATTTCAGAGACTGTTAGATTTTCTTTAAAGTCGCTTTTCAATAACTCTACAACCTTGCCGATCACTGATTTTTCTATTGTGATAATTCTCAAAAGAAATGGACGCATTTGCTCTAATCGTGATATAAATAATGCCTGCATTTCTTCAAATTCATAGCATCTTTGAATGATCTCTAGCGTTTCAATATATCCTGTGCAAAAGTGATCTAAACTGTCATGTTCCCTTCCGCAGGATAATATGAAATCAATCATCTTTCGATGTATTTCATGAATTTTCCTAGCGTGTCTAATACATACGACCTGGACCCAATCTTTCACTTTGTAAATCCAGTCAATTGAACCGTCTAAATAGGCATTTATTGATTTCATATAAAGTAATTTTTCATTTTCTTGAGAAATCTCTGTATCATTTTCTAAGCCTAGTGACTTAAATCTTAAATGAATAATGCATTTTCGAACGCTTAAATGCCAATTTTCTGCTAGAGAGCTCACTAGAATGATCGAGTCTGAGCATTCTTCTATAGCTTCAAAAATTCGATTATCATTCGGAGCAAAAGTTAGATAAACGAGCCCATCCCCAACATTCATTAGCCAACATCCCATTTCGAACATGTTTCGGGTCTTTGTGTCGAACGCCTTGTACTGACTGTATTTTAAAACAGATACTGAGACAGGAAAGGCAAGGCCAACGGACTTCACTTTTTGGAGGATGTGATCTTTTTGGGGTGATCCGCCACAGATTCCTCTCTGAATCCATTTCGAACCGAGATCAAAATCTGACATATAAAAGCTTAGAAGCGACACGACTAGATTAGTAGATTGCTGTAGTATATATCGGTCAAAACTTAAAAAAAGATATGGATACAAAGATAAAATCACTTCTTAAATGTTTAGCTGTAGCGCTTTCGATTCTTTCCTACAGCCTGCATGCCGAAACAATTATTTCAGAAACTTTCAACAGTTCTGATGGAGCCGTCCTGACAGGGAGAGCACCCACGTTCATTGGCGACTCTTTGCCCTCATTGACTTGGCAGGGTCCGAGTCCCGGAAGCGCACCATTCGCCTTCGAAGCGAATGTAGACATCGCTTCAAACAATAATACAACTTGGATCGACATCGGGTCCTTTATAAATAACGCCAAAGGACAAGCAGATGGAATTTTTTCTGTGTCCGCTAGTTTTTCGGGGGCTCCCACTTCAGGATCATGGTTTTCACTGGGATTTTATACTGAACCCAGCGCGGTCAGTGCCGGAAATGCTAACCTTGAAGCGGGCATCCTTTTTCGTAACAATGGTGATCTAGAAGGTTGGTCTGCGCAAGAGGGCGGTATTGTTGCGGCTGATTTCACAAGTGGGATAGATACCGATACAATTCATGTTGAGCTGGATCTAAGCACCTGGGACAACTCGACAGATTTTGGAACAATTACTTTCTCAGCTCAGGGCGCATCGGCGACTCACAACCTCACTTCAGATTTCGATTGGGGTGCTGTCGGCTTCGGAACTTCCAAAAACGTCCTTGGTTCAATCGAAAATTTTGAATTCTCACAAATACCTGAACCGTCCACATACGGCATCATGGTATTAGCTTCCTCATTGTTGTTTGTTATTAGAAGACGTCGTTCAAAGAGCTGAAATAGATCCACAACCTTCAGAAATGTCCTCCTGCTTTTATGAAGGACATCTTTTGTTGTACAAATTCCTTTATGCTGAGCCAGAGAAGCTTATTAACCCGCTACTATAATACATGGCTTCTACCCGTGCATAGTTCATCCTTCTAGGCATGGAAAAATGAGATGCTAGGATGGTAGGCCGCGCGGACAAATTAAAGCCTTCGATAATCTGCTATGGCAGCGAGGTTTATGAAACCAAGGTAGGTTTATGCGAGCTGGTCATAGCGGTGTGTTTACTCGGCGGTAATGCTTTATCCGACAGAAGAAGTTTTCTACCGCGGCTCGAAGTCTGCCGATCTCTTTGTCGTATGCAATATTATGCTTTCGGTTTTTCTTTGGAGGAATCACTGCGAAAGCTTCGGAGTTCTCGATAAACTCGCGTATTTTGTCTGAATCGTAGCCTTTGTCGGCGACCACCTAAACTTAGCTGCTCTATTGTCCAAGCAATCCAACCACTCAAAATGTCGAAGAACCAAAATTTAACTTGTCGAAGCAGCCTAGATCTCACAACGGGGCTCGGCTTTGATCAAAGCCAAAATTCACGCCTCAACTACGATCGGTATTTATACAAAAAATCAGTCAAGCGGACTTTACCCCTGAGATAAACATCACGAGTTTACCTATAACTCGGAAAGTATGAATAGCCGAATCCTCAAAATCCAGAGCGATTAGTAAACTCAGTCTCGAATCAGGAGCTTTAGAATCATTGCTTGGTTTTGTTAGGTGTTGGAAAACGTTAGAGCGATGCGCGACTCATAGAGTTTCGCCGGAGTGCGTTGGGTGACTTGTTGCGGATCCCAATTAGATGTAGTTTCTAGATGTTGATCCAGAGCAGGATTAATTTTGTCCCATCGGGGAGCATTGCTTGTCCACAAGAGCATTTCCGCAGCTTTGAATGATTTCAAGAGACTGAAGTATACCCCAGGATCTCCAATAGCGGTTGACTGAGTGCCTAGACGCACATGTCGATGCGCGACTTCTGATGGCAGCTCTGTGACCCATGGGCATTCTGAGCGCAAAGCCTTGTAGTTCTTATCGAAACGCCACAAATAAGTGATGAGTGGGAGCACACCACCGACTTCAAGGCCGACTAGATGCAGATTGGAAAACTCGGTAAATACCCCTTCAGTGACCATACTCGTGAAGTGGCTTATAAAGTTGGTCACAGGGCAGACGCGGTATTCTAACAAGTTACGGGGCCAACCGTGCGAGCTAGGTGGGTTCGAGACAGCTACGCCCTCGGTTCCTCCGTGTATGGCGACAGCTAAGTTACACTCTGCAGCAGCTTTATAGATGGGCCAATAATAGCGTTTTCCATAGGGTTGAAGGGTTCCGGCGGAAAGTAGCACCTGGGTTATGCGGGGGTGGCTCTCAGCCGCGCGCCTTATTTCTGAGGCCGCAGCTTCTGGGTTTTGGTTCGCAACTACGATCGAACCAAAGAAGCGATCGCTTCTTTCGAGCCAGTGGTCGACTAGCCATCGGTTGTAGGCCTCCGCTAAACGTGCTGGGTAGTCGGCATCTCCGAAGTTGCTTACCGAGGGAGCATGAAAGGAGTTAAGCACCGCGTGCTCGATGTGGTGTGCATCCATCCATTCAAGTGTAGCTTCAGGCGTTGTGAATCCTTCCAATTTGTTTTTTTTGCGTGGATCGCAAAAAGGTTGAGTGACTGGAATACCTGATTCGCTATGTCCTTGTGATCCGCGAATGAGGCGGGTTTGCCATGCGTCGGGAACATATGCAGCAATTTCACAGCCATCCCATAAGACCTGATGGCGGAGATCAAACCTGAGTATTGATGGGCTGTAGCGGTTGATCGTGT
>JABSRG010000116.1 GCA_013215165.1 Opitutales bacterium
TGAAGGAAACTTATAATAACCAGTTGAGATAGCCAACACCTAGGCTGCTATATACGATTAGCTCCAGAAAAAAACATAACCATGTTCACAGGAAAGATGTCCGCACTTGTATGTATTCCCTTTTTCCTCTTTGCATCGCTCTTAAATGCCAGAGGCCAAGATCAACCTATGAAAACAAAGAGAACACCGTTTTCCTGCGTCTTTATTTCTGATGCTAGAATTGCGTCTCTAAAAGAAGCTGTCAGCAGGAAACAAAGTCCCACCGATTCTACACATGAGGCGTGTCGGGTCTATGCGGAAGAGAACCTTGACCGTGTGCCTACAACTCCGAAGAAATGGTATATACCTGGATTCTACAGGGACGCTGAAGCAGGCTGTGACCAGAGGTGCGGGGCATACTGATGTTTAGTAGGGTGATCGCGAGAGCGATTGCCTTCGTGCGGATCAAAGCTCAAGCCAAGCAACGGCTGTCGCCATCACTCTACGCTTCTAATCTGAGCTCAAAATCAGTTTTCCGTAGATCTGGCCACACTCGTGAGGTTGGTTTAAGACAATTGAAGCCTGATGTGAAGGTGTCCGCCTCTAATTGGGCTACTTGCAGACTTTGGTTCTTTGCAGCTTTGAGGAGATTCTAGTTACTGATGGCACTCATGGCCAAGCTGGGGCTTGGCGTTTCTAGGATATAGATTTTCTGCAGAGACTCTGACGGGGTTGGATTATCTGGCTAATAGGCCCTGCCGGATTGAAATGCGCCTCGAATCTTGCATGTCATCCCGGCCTTGGACATCTTAAAGGGTTTCTCATGTCCAACGATACTCATCCAATGCCTCCAGCATCGTCACTGAATCGCACTTATGATGCGCATTTTGCGACTGACGATGCATACAGGGACGCACTTCCCGACCCCCAGAACAATGGGCGTCCAGCGGTTGTGAAGGCCGATGCGCCCATCGCTCATGTGGGTGTGTCGAATTTTAGACTCCCGCTCAGATTTGCGCGGCACGGCGGCTCCGAGATCACACTCGAAGCGTCTATCCTTGGATCTGTCCCGTGCCCCGGAGGTCGAAAGGGCATCAATATGTCACGTATCGTACGTTCGTTTTACGACCATAAGGATCAGCTGTTTTCCTTAGATTCCCTGGAACCTATTTTGCGCGATTATTGTGCCGAGTTGGACGCCGAGCAGGCTAGACTCAAGCTGTCCTTCAATTACCCGATCGAACAGCATTCGCTGCGCAGCGGGATGACAGGCACCCAGTTTTACCAGTCTGCTTTCGAGGGCCTCATCGAGGCAGACAGTAGGTTTCGACGACGCATCGAATTTGATTTCGTCTACTCTTCAGCGTGCCCCTGCTCCGCCGACTTGGCTGAACACGCTGAGCTGACACGATCAGCCTATTCAGTTCCCCATTCCCAACGCAGTAAGGCCCGTGTTTGGATCGAACTCGCACCTGGAGAAAACTTAAGCCTAGAGAGCATTCAACGGCTCTGCCTCTCTGCTTTGAAAACCGAGACGCAAGTTTTAGTGCGCCGGGAAGACGAGCAAGCGTTTGCAGAGCTCAATGGTGCCCATTTAAAATTTGTGGAAGATGCGGCACGGCAACTGTCCGAGAAGTTAGAAAGCCGAGACGAGATCCTGGATTACCGTATCGCTTGTTCTCACCTAGAATCTTTGCATTCCCACGATGCTATAGCTGTCATGGTCAAGGGCATCGAAGGAGGATACACGGGCGACTTTGATGCGTTTGCAACTTTGGTCGTTTAGTGTAAACGGCCGGTAAGTTCACTCACGTTTGATCAAAGTTTGGGGTATGATCCCACCAGCAAAGACCGAATAC
This sequence comes from Opitutales bacterium, assembly GCA_013215165.1. Taxonomy (NCBI): domain Bacteria; kingdom Pseudomonadati; phylum Verrucomicrobiota; class Opitutia; order Opitutales; species Opitutales bacterium. Next base: position 1,839 of record JABSRG010000116.1, read on the forward strand.
TTCTTTATTAGTTATTAAAATACCCCAGTCATGTCCTCAACGCATCAACGCGACCCCGAGCTATTCGATGTAGTCAATGAGAAAGACGAAGTCGTTGCTCAAGCTCCGCGCCAAGAAGTCCATACCCTCGGATTACTCCACCGCGCAGTGCACGCCTTCGTATTCAACCATAAAGGAGAGGTCTTTCTCCAGCAACGATCATGGACCAAGGATACGGCTCCCGGCCGTTGGGTCAGTGCCTGTTCGGGACATGTCGATGCCGGTGAAAACTACGATACAGCCATACGCAGAGAAATGTTGGAGGAACTGGGTATCATTGCTCCAGATAATATGCGGTGCTGTCATTATGAACACGCGTGCCGAGAGACTGGAAATGAGTTCGTAAAACTTTACCTCGCCGACTACTCTGGAGAGTTCAAGTTAGACCCTGAGGAGATCATCGATGGAAAGTGGATTTCAACCGAAGATCTCAATCGATGGATCTCTGAACGTCCGCGCGACTTCGCCTGGTCGTTTACTCATCTCTGGGCTCGCTATCGCGATGGGCAACTGCGTGACTCCGGTTGCACATGAACGATGACGAGAAACGCCGGCGCTACATTATCGAAAAAATCGAGTCTGGCACGAAACAGGCGGAGATAGCGCGTGAGCTGGGTCTGTCGCGCCAAGCAGTCTCGGCGGCTTACAAACGCTACAAAACGCGCGGAGATTCCTTCCTCGACAGTCCCGGTCGCGGACGGCGCAAGGAATCCGACACACTCACTTCGGAAGAGAAAGAACGTGCGATCGCCTGGCTTATGGATCACGAGCCAAGCGACCTCGGCTTAGACGATGCATCCTGGGACCTCTACAGCGTAAAACGGGCGGTCGTCCACCTACATCAAAAGCGCATCAACTTGGAAAGGGCCCATGAGCTTTTTACCCGGGCGGGATTGAAGGTCGTGCCAAAGGACCTTGATCCCGTCTATGACGACGGGCTCCCGTCCCTTGAAGATATGGAGCGCATCAATCAAGAGACGATCAAGAAGATGTCAGCGTCGGCTAGCCACGTCGGCCCCTCGAGTCGCCGCAGAACGAGTAAACACGCTAAAGGCCGGACAAGCCCAACCCAGAAAAAGAAAAAGCGTAAGAAGCGCTGATTTCTAGGCCAGTAAGCCTGCCGCCCCCAGGATCGCCGCATCTCCCATTTCAAGCGCAGAGGGCTCGATGGTGGTCTTTCCGGCGAATTGCGAAATAATATGCTGCTCGAAGGCCTTTCGTGTGGGATTGAGCAATAAGTCTCCCGCCTTCACGGGCCCGCCAAAAAGAAAGATTTTTTCGGGACTCGTCGGCAAGACCAAGGTGGCGAGGCCTTTGCCTAGGTATTCACCGGTTTTCTCGTAGGTGAGCTGAGATAATACATCGCCCGCGTTCGCTGCGTCAGCAATTGCCCGAGAAGATATGTCTCCCACCGCAACATTATCCAGCGAGCTAGCAAGTGCCCGATCTGCCTTCAGCTCAAAAAACGTCCTCACGATACCACGAGCTGAGCAATAGGTCTCGAAACTGCCCCTCCGCCCATAACCGCAGACCCGACCTTCAGGGATCAAAGTGATATGCCCAAGCTCTCCAGCAAAACCCGTATGCCCATAGACTAATTTACCGGCCACGAAGACACCCCCGCCCAGACCTGTTCCGAGTGTAATCATCAGAAAATCGTCGACGTCCTTTGCTGCTCCATAGACCCGTTCGCCCAAGGCCGCTGCATTGGCGTCATTCGTTAGCAGTATTTTGGGAAGATCCAGTCGCTCTTCCAGTAGGGCCACTAACGGCGTCACACCTTTGAATTTGAGATTGGGTGAATCTTCGATCGTTCCCGTATAGAAATTAGCACTCGGCGCACCCAAGCCTAAACCGGCCCAAGTCACACCTCCTTTATCAGACTCGACCTCGACTGCTTCAATCACATCGCGGGCACAGCGAGCAATACCATCGGCCATATCGGCACCAGTCTCACAAGATCCTGTGTCAAAAGAACGGCGACAGATCACCTCTCCCCCTTCATTCACCGCACCCACGCGTGAGTTTGTTCCACCAATATCCGCTCCAAGTCTCAAATTCATGTGGGCGGTGTTAAATGAGGCGTCTCGGACAAAATCAACACAAAGTCATCCTTGTAACATAAATGGAGCGCACACCAGGCAGGCAGTGTGCGCTCTAAATACGATTCTCAAGACAGATGCTCTAGCCCGGATTTTGCATGAACATGTCGACAGTCCAGTGTTGACAATAAAAATGTCTTCCTGCCGGGCTTCTTTGCT
>JABSRG010000117.1 GCA_013215165.1 Opitutales bacterium
ATGAGAAGACGGCCCACAACCTGATCCCTTCTCATCATGGAAAACGCTAAGCGTATCCTCTGCGTTATAAATTCCACCGGAAATATCGTCCATGAAACACTCATAGCTAACGAGAAAGAAGCTATGGTTCAGGTTTTTTTACCATAGATTGGGTTTGGGGAATTTGAGGATCCTACTCCGATCTGTCATTTGGTAAAATCCTGTTATGAGGGTTCTTTGACCACCAATCAAAAAGACTCAAAACTTAAACCCACCACCGAGCGCATCGATTATAAATATCTGTGCTCATCTGTGAAAACCGTGGTTAAAAAGATCTGCCACCTTTAATACAGCGTGCTCACTCACTCCGCAATTCCAACGCTGCATGCCGGCGATAGTTGGGTGAGTAGACGCGATAGCCTGAAAGCGTGATCTCACCCCCTTGATCCAAAATCGCCTCCTCGAGCGCGATCTGTCGGCTAAGTTGGTCTTTGCGACGGGCTTCAAGCTCCGCCAATTCTGCAGAAAGGCGCGATTCCTCTGCCCGGCGTTCCGCCAGCGTTGCCTCCAAAGCTTCGAGCTCCTGCCGGCGAGCAGCTGTATCCGTATCCACTGCCACGACCTGTTGATCTTTGGCCAAGTCCTCAGCCGCTAGCTTCTGTGCTTCCATCAGTGCACGTTGGCGTTCTTCTGCCTCTTTCATCGCAGCGGCTAGAGAATCCAACCGCCCCTGCATTTCCTCGGCTTGCTGTTGTGCGGCCACGCGCGCCGCCTCTTCCGCAGCCAACTTTTCATTCAATTCTGCCAGCAGTGCTGCACGCTCGGCCTCTTTCTCGCGAATCGCTTGTTCAGCCAGCCTGCGCGCTTCTTCAGCAGCTCGGGCCCCAGCTTCTGCATCGCGAGCCAAGGCTTCCTGTTCCTGGGCCACGCGCTCTGCATCGGCTACTGCAGATTCTTTTTCGGCCAATTCCTTGGCCGCATCTTGAGATTGCCTCAAGGCGTAGCCGGCCAGGCCCATGGCGCAGACCAACAAAATAGCTAATACAATGACAACAGGCTTCATATAAAGCGGCTTATCCTTATCGAGCGGCAGGTCAAATACAGACCGCAATACAGCGTCATTGTGAGTCGATCTTATCACCCCTCCTTTACCACATCCTACATGCACGAATGTTGTCGTGGGCGTAGGCGAAATCGAAGGTGGACCGATTACGACAACGAACACGAACACGACTTCACACCATATGACGTGGAGCAGAGCAATCACCTGCATTTGTAGCGAGCAAACCAGACCCGGACTCCCTGGAATGACATGCCTAAGCTCGACTTCGAGGCGATTTACTGTTCCCAAATTTTGCTGATGAGCTGGAAATTCAAAATCATCCTCTCAGCCGTAGTCCTGGCATCACTGATGGCAGCGCTGTTCCATTCTTTTATTAGAGATGGCGATTCACGAGACAAGCGACTGACCGTGTATGCCGCCGCCAGCCTACAAGCGCCGTTGAAGCAGTTGGCAGACGCCTATGAACATAGCCATGGTGTAGGCGTGCGGATGAACTACGGCTCCTCGGGCGAACTCGAAGCTCGGCTCCGCCTACAAGCAAAATTGGGCAGTGCGCAAGCTGACATATATATTCCAGCCGACGAAAGCTTCTCCAAAAAATCTTTCAGCGACGGACTCACTGAAGAAGCCATATCCATCGCCTCATTTCGCCTCGTGTTGGCAACTTCCTTAGGAGAACACACCCAGATCGATTCGCTGCGAGAATTAGCCACCAAAGCGCCTGGTTACGTAATCTGTAGTCCTCTAGCCGGTGCTGGCCGAGTCACAGAAATCTCCCTGAGACGCATGGGAATCTACGAGGAGATTAAATCGGGAGCTAAGGCGATTATGCCGACAGTGACGGAAGCCGCACAAGCGGTAAAAGGCTCGGAAGAGATTCTATACGGAATTATCTGGTCGAGCACTGCTGCCCAATTTGGCTTAGACATAATAGATACAGCCGAGCTAAATCTTTCGCGAACACAGGTCACTGCCGCACGCGTTTCGGGCTCAGACCAAAAGGGAGATGCCCAGAAGTTTCTTGAATTTCTGGCGGACCCCGAAAACAGCGTAGCAGTCTTTACTCAGTTTCATTTCGATCCGGTCATCTCGGCAGACTCGCACTAAAAACCTAATCGAAGCCCAACACAGAAGAAGCGACAAACAGTAGCATGCCAGGCAAACAGCCAGATTTAAAGATAACCGCGCATGAACTTGCGCCAAACACTCCAAGAAAAGACCCATTGTTCTTGGCCGTTCTGGCGATGATCGGAGGTTCTTATGTAATCCTGATTGCGCTGATGTTGGCTGCTGATGTGGCGATGGCTTTTCAAGACTGGGAGGATCCGTCAAGCGGTGAAACCCATCGCCTCTCCGGCGTGATTGCTGCGCTCAACTCGCCAGAACTCCGCTATGCCACTGGACTGAGCATAATCTCATCGAGCATCGCAGCCATTCTTGCTGTTTGGGTGGCTACCCCGCTTGCCTACCTCATGTCGCGTTTTAAATTTCCTGGGAAACCAATCATCGATGCTCTGATCGATATTCCGATCATCTTACCTCCACTCGTAATTGGTTTGTTGCTCCTGATGTTATTCAATTTTCCTCCTTTTGAATGGATGCGCCCGTGGGTCGTATTTGAGGTCCCGGGCGTCGTGTTAGCCCAGTTCGTGGTCGCGTGTGCCTTTGCAACCCGATCCATGCGCGTCGCATTCGACCAAATTCCACAGCGCTTCGAAGACGTCGCCATCACCCTCGGAGCCTCACGCGCGCAGACCTTCTTTCGCGTGATTCTACCCCAGGCAAACCGCGGTATACTCGCCGCAGGCACGCTCGCCTGGGCGCGCAGCTTGGGCGAATTTGGCCCTATTCTTATATTCGCCGGGTCAACTCGGATGAAAACCGAGGTGCTGCCCACGAGCGTGTTTCTCGAAATGCAATCCGGTAATCTCCAAGGCATGCTCGCTATCTCACTCCTGATGATACTCTGCGCCATCATCGTCCTCACCGTTGTTCGTGGCCTCGGAGGACGCGTCATCGGATGAGCCAATCAGTTACCATCGATCAGCTTTCCATACGGCTCGGTGAGTTTGCTTTAGATAACATTTCCCTGAATATCGATGCGGGCAGCTATGCCATACTCACAGGAAAATCCGGTTCAGGAAAGTCGACCCTGCTCGAATGCTTATGCGGCTTACGCAGATTCCACCAAGGCACCATTCGAATCGGGGAGAAAATACTGGCTCAATTCGAGTCAGGCAAACGTGTCAAATGGACACCGCCTGCCCTGCGCGCTGTGAGCTATATGCCGCAAGACATTGCCCTCTTTCCTCACCTGAACGTGCGGGAACAGATTGGCTTTGCCCTAGAGGTGCGTAAATACCCGAAAGATGCAGTCCGCACAGCCGTGGAATCGATGGCCGAAACCCTACAGATCCCACACCTACTCGATCGCAAGCCAGACCATCTGAGCGGGGGCGAAGCACAACGCGTAGCGCTCGGACGAGCACTCATCGCCCGCCCACAACTACTCTGTCTCGACGAGCCCCTCGCAGCCCTCGACGCCGACACCCACAGAGAAATGTGCCAACTCCTTCAACACCTCCACAAACAAACCGGTATCACAGTCCTCCACATCACCCACAACCCACAAGAAGCCACCCTCCTCGGCGACACGCATCTGACCATCTGCAACGGTCGCATCGAGTCCGCAAATAATTAGATTATCGTCCGCTAATGAACGCGAATGAATTTATGTTTTCCAAACCCCGACCAAGCCTTCTACCAATCATTCAAAAAATTAGCGTTCATTCGCGTGCATTAGCGGATAAAAAACGATCCAGACAAACCTGATTGCTATGACCAAAGAATTGATCCTCAAAGACGAGATGGCTTCAAAAACCAGAGCAGTCTCAATCAACTTCGACTACTGTAAACGCACAGCATACAGTCACAAAATTTTTGTCCGCGAATGAATTTATGTTTTCCAATTTCAGAACTAGCCTCCACCAGTATTCAAAAAAATTAGCACAGCCATCCCATAAGACCTGATGGCGGAGATCAAACCTGAGTATTGATGGGCTGTAGCGGTTGATCGTGTCTATT
>JABSRG010000118.1 GCA_013215165.1 Opitutales bacterium
GATGAGCTTGCAAAGCTGATGGAAGACGACAGAACCGTGCTTGGTTGGTTTTGGTTTCTTTTTCATCAACTGGCTTCTTTGGTCGGAAGCCGTCCAGAGCCAACCATTATTTTAACTTTTTAGATTATCCCTGTGGGATGGCTGTGAAAACATGCCGGAAAGTGAGCGCTTCTTCCTCGACCAGATAAAACGTCATCGACTGCGCCTCTAGTGTTTCAACGATGCGGTTGGAGGTGAGCTCGATGACTGCTTCGATATCCTCCGAACTTGGCTGAGGTTTTGAGAGGACCTTGATCAGCAAGGTTCGGCGCAGGTTTTGCGAAATTTCAGGTGGAGAATGCATGGAGCAATGAGCCGAAGTGAACCGACTTGTAATTAGATAAATGAAGGATCGGTCAATTTGAGTCGGAAATTATTATCCTTGGTTACATTTAAATGCTTTGCGTGGCTGCTTAGGTGAATTTTTCTTGATGGAAAGAAGCCATCTTTACTGTGTTGGCGTTTATATCATCGGACGCACTAATCTCTGTCCAACCCCATCTATCTCTATGAGTCGCTCGCATACAAACTTACACTGGAAGATTTTCGCCTCTCTTGCGTTCGCCATTATCCTTGGGATCGTCCTAAACAGTCTTCAGCCTGAGTCGGGCGAGGGACTTGCATGGATTGGTCGAGTTGTAGCGATCGTTTCTTTCGTGGGAACACTCTTTATTCAAGGGCTCAAAATGATCGTCATTCCGCTGATTGTAACATCAATTGTTTTGGCGGTGATGAACCTTGGGGGAGGTAAGGATTTCGGGCGCTTGGGCTCCAAGACCCTTCTTTTTTATGTTTTTTCCGGTTTTGTCGCGGTGGTTGTAGGTTTGTTGATGGTGAATATCATACAGCCCGGTGACGTGGAAGACTCAGTGCGCGAGAAGATGATCGCTCAAAGTGGGGACAGTAGCGCTTTCGTTGCCCGAGCAGATGGGCGCGATACAGGTGATCTGTTTGGTATTTTTCTGAGAATGGTTCCATCCAATATTTTCTCTGCGGCCAATAGTGGAAATTTCCTGGGCCTCATTTTTTTCAGCCTAATCTTGGGTTATGCCTTTGGACGTTTGCCGGACCACCTGAAGAGCACACAGGAAAATTTTTGGACGGGTCTCAATGAAGCGATCGTTCGCATCACCAATGGAGTGATTTGGTTTGCTCCCTTTGGCGTGTTTGGCTTGGTGCTGCCTACTATCGTCGAGACGGGCTGGGATTTACTGAGCACTATGCTGACCTTCGCCCTGACCGTGATTGTGGCCCTCGCAATCCATGTTTTGGTGGTGATGCCTCTAGTCCTGTCCTTTGTGGCGCGGGAAAACCCAATCAACCACTTTCGTGCTATGCTACCAGCCCTGTTAACCGCCTTTTCGACCGCGTCCTCGTCATCGACCCTCCCATTGACGAAGGAGTGTGTCGAAGAAGGCGCGGGGGTTTCTAAGCGTATTTCCGGCTTTACGTTGCCCTTGGGTGCGACGGTCAATATGGACGGAACGGCCCTCTTTGAGTGTGTCGTAGTGATCTTTCTGGCGCAGCTTTTTGGAATCGAAATGGGCCTCTTAACCCAATTTAACGTCGTCATTCTTGCGTTGCTCACGTCGATCGGGGTCGCTGGAATTCCATCGGCTAGCCTTGTAGCCATCGTATTGATTTTGTCATCGGTTGGCTTCAGCCAAGAGCAGATCGCGACGGGCATCGGTATCGTATTTGTTGTCGACCGTGTTCTCGATATGAGCCGCACTGCCGTCAATGTGTTTGGAGATAGCTGTGCCGCCGTGGTGATCGGCAAGTCTGAAGGGGAGACCGGCTACTACTCCAAAGGCTAGGCTCTTTTTTGGCTTCATGCCCGCACCCGGCGTCTCAGAAATAAGGGCGTCGACAGGACAAGCGTGAAAAAGAAGACGAGGGTCGGTGCCTGAAAGACAAACTCCCAAACTGCGTGAAAAGCAAATGCTCCCGCGCCGGCAGCGGCAGGCACCCAGGACAGTCTGAAGTCGGATAGATTGCGTAGCGGTTCCCAGATGCAGCAGCCTAGGGTGAACAGTATCAACGCGAAGGCCCCCCAGCCGTATTCAATGGCAAATTCGATCCAGTCCGAGTGGGCATCTACCCAGATGTAGGTCACCCATCCTCCTGCCTTTCGGTCGTAGCGGGCATAATAAATGTCAGGATAGCGAATGGAATACTCCCTCGAAAAATGCTCGAAGCAGCCTGCTCCCACTCCCCAGAAAGGCGTTTCCATGAGCATTTCACCGAAAGCCCGCATCATGATGAATCGATGGCGGTTCGAAGACCTCGATTGTTCAATCTCAGCGTCCTGAAGTGAATCCATGTCATCAAACAGTCCGCTGATGAGTGTCTCGTTTTTCTCGAAATCGACCAGAGTCGGAAGTGTGAACGCTCCGCCGATCAGGAGAATAAGACCGAAGACACCTGGCACTGCGAGTCCAGCCAGCCCCTCGCCGCTGGCACGCCAGTGCTGCCAGCCCTGTCCAAAGGCGGTTACCAATACGATAACGGTAACCGCACCCGCGAGCAGCATTCCGCCTTTTGAATCCGTCTGATAGACCGCGGCAAAGTTGAGCAGCGCCAGCAACGGGCAGATTAAATGGGGTCCCGACTTCAGTCCGCGAACACGTGTCTGGCGTAAGTGATAAAAATACAATACGCCGCAGAGCGCGATGGTCAGATAATGAAAAGCGGCGGCGTGATTTTTATAATAGAAGGTGCCGAAAAAAGATCGGTTGATCGAATCGAAAACCCAGAGGATTTTTTTTGAACCCGTCAACTCGACCAAACTGCCTACAAACGCCACAGCACTGCCATTGAGTACGGCAATCCAGACGAGACGGATCCAACTCCTACGATCCTGCAAGCCACCACGCAGCCCTACGAAAGCTAGCCACGTCGCACTGATCATCGCCAGATTCCTCCAAGGAGAGCCTTGATACCAGGACGCATTCACTCCTGTTGGTAGCCATTCGATGTGAGGGCGCGCCTCTATTCTGCGGCTCAGATCCTGAGCCACAATCGCGTCGTAACTTGGATTGAGAGCCTGAATCAAGGTGTAGAGGGTTACAAACAAGCCGCCCCAGAAAAAGCCGGTCCGCACCGTACGCTTCATGAATGCTCTTGGGTCGGGCCAGAGCGCGGCAAAAAAAACAGCGACGCACACTCCAGCAAAAGCAAACCGCGCCCAGTATTGAACACCTCCAAAAGACCAACACATCACCGTGATAGCGATTGCGGCGACGACTTGAAGGGCCCGCGGGTCTGGGTTTGGATTTGGGACAGCGGATCGTTCAATTGTCCGTCTGCGCGACCTTCGAGATGATGAGCTGGATCGGCGATGCTCGGGCATAATCAAGAGTCTGAATCGGCACGCTTAAGTTCGAAAAAAGTGCGGATCAATTCCATACATGCCTTTTCATAGACACCCGATTCCAGCAGGCAGCGGTGATTGATACGCGGCAGTTCGCAAAGATTTGTAGCGCCTCCTAGGCAGCCCATCTTGGGATCAGACACGGCGTAGACGACGCGGCCCATGCGGCTCATAATGACGGCGCCAGAGCACATGGGGCAGGGTTCCTTGGTGACATACAAGGTGCAGCTGTTCAGTCGCCAGTCTCCCAGTGCATTCGCTGCCTGCGTGATCGCTAATACCTCAGCATGGCCCGTGGGGTCTTGCATGGTTTCTACCTCATTGTGGGCGGTTGCTATGATTTGGCCATCACACTCAATGACTGCGCCGATGGGTACCTCGTTTTTCTTCCAAGCATCGATCGCAGCATTATAGGCGAGTTTCATGTAAAACTCGTCATCGCGAATCAATTGGTTGGGATACACCTTCTCAAATGGGCATGGTGGGGCGCTCTTCGGCATGACACCTGATAAGAGGTGACGTTTCTCGCGCTGGCAAGCCTCAGCGTGGCTCTGAGCTGGTCCCGCAATGTTGGACAGGTTGCTAAGAAGAAATAAGATACAAGCAACCGATGAAAAAACGACGTAAA
>JABSRG010000119.1 GCA_013215165.1 Opitutales bacterium
CAAAATTCCGCGTCCATTCCGCGCTTTCCGCGGCAAAATGATTCCCACCCAGCCCACAAACACGCCCAGCAACTCTCGAAAACTCACACAAAAAACATTCGCGTACATTAGCTTCCATTCGCGGACCCGATTTGAACCCATCATTCATCCCCACCGCCTCCACCCTTTCCAAAAAACTACCATGAAACCACACTCTTACTCTCGCTCTCGCTACCTGATTCTTCTCTTCGCCCTATCCCTCTCATCTGCCTTTGCCCAAGAAGAGACGGCGACCCCTGAAGCCACCTATGAGTGGAAGCGGCCTAATGCGGAGTGGCGCAATGCTAAGGAGCAATACAACCCGATTCCACGCAAGGAACAGACCCCCTTTCAAAAGCGGTTTCGCTACCGCGGCTTCCGCTTAGAAGTCTACCCCTTGTCGAGTCGCTTTCCTGAGAAAGACGGCTATGTGATCGTTGACTTCAAACGCGAGCGCAGACTCGTCATCACGCCAGAACGCGTCGCTAAGGGAATCCCGGCTCTAGATTACTTTGAAGTCAACTACGACGAGAACCGCTACGAATTTGGTATCCGTGGGCGAGAGTTCCGAGTGCCGATATCCAACCGCATTGCACCCTTCCTCAAAAAGCGCCGTGGGCATCAAGGGCTCCGGGCGCGCGAAGATGTCGAACCGGGCACGGAAGCATACTCGGAGAAGCAGCAGACCATCGCAGATAAAATGACCCTGATCCGTCAGCACAACGCACAGCAGACAACCGAATAGCCCTCCCCAACCTATCTAGCAAATTTTCAAATAACTTAGTTTTACGCGCCATGCATACGGAACCTAAACACGACCGTTTCCGCTTCTCATTTTTAATCATCCCCTTCCTGTTTCCCTACCTCCTATTTGGAAACTATGTTGAAGTCTATCAGGTAGATAACGGCACTGTTGTTGAGAACGGAGCCATCATAGATTTCCCGCCGTCATTAACGAATGCAGGCACCACGGAGAATGTGGGTGATCTCGATATCATGAACGGGGGTGATTCTACCATGAACGGGGGCGACTCTATCATGCACGCGCAGAATCGGGTTCGGCTCAAGCCCGGCTTCCACGCCCATGCCGGCAGCCTCTTCCAGGCTTACACCACCGGGTCATTGAGCCCAGATTTCGCAAACGATTTGTCGCGTGCCCCCGACTTTGATGGCGACGGCATGCCAGACATTTTAGAAGAAATCTATGGCTTAGATCCCGAAGAAGCCTCAGACTTTGACCCCAAAGTAGACTGGGACGGCGATGGCCAAACCAACGCCCAGGAAATCGCCGCCGGAACCGAACTGGGCAATCCCTACGACCCTGTGGGTACCTTGCCCGGGGAGGTCTCGGTGAACAGCCAAGCGATGGCCACTTACGCCATCCCGATCGACGTCGTGCCCGGAACGGGAGGCGTTCAACCCGACTTGAGCCTCATCTATAACTCCCAGGGCACCAATGGTTTGTTCGGCCATGGTTGGTCGCTTGGAGGCCTCTCCACGATTAGCCGCGTAGGAACGACCGCAGCGCTGGAAGACGCCAATTATTCAGCCACTGCTGCTTCGTTTAAAAACTACGGGATCAAATTTGATAACACCGACAAGCTGTCCCTAGACGGGCAGCGGCTTAGGGTGGTCTCCGGTGTAGGAACGGGTGTCTACTTCAGCGATAACACAGTCTACGCCACAGAAATTGATCAATTCGCTCGTATTACTCAATATTATAACGAGCCATCGACGGACTCATATTTCATCGCCAAAACCAAGGACGGCCTCATCATGACCTATGGTGATCCGCCGGAACAATCTACCGGTTCGCGCTACATCCCCTCAGGACAATCCAAAGTCGTATCCTGGGCTCTATCCAAAGTCGAAGACCGCCATGGCAATCAAATGACCTTTAATTATACCTTAGCGGGAGGGTTCCAAGTACTTCAAAGTATCGAGTATTCAAAAAACGGCGACAACTGGAATGGCGCATCGGTGGTGTTTGGGTATGAAAACATCACGAGCAAAACACGCGACAACATTGAAGGCTACATCAACGGCATAAAAATCCAGAAGAACAAACGCGTCAGCTTCATCGATATTAAGGAAAGTGGGCAACTCATCCGCCGCTACGAACTGTCCTACGTCACCAGCTCGGCATCCCAAAAAGTGCTGCTCGATTCTGTTTACCTTAGAGCCTACGGCGAAGGAGGAACGAGCCATTACAAAGATCTCCCGGCCACCTACTTTGACTACAGCCCGGGTGGAACCAACAGCTTCAAAAACGGTATCTACGTTGCCACCTCCAACGCCTCCAACCACCTTGGCTCCCAAAACAACTCCCGCTATTACCCAGGAGACTTCAATGGCGATGGCCGGATGGACATCGGCAAAGCATACAAGGTGAATGACAGCACCATCCGCTTCGAGGTCTGGTACTACCTCAACGGCCAATTTACCCAGAGTAGTGTCAACAACATCTCAACCGACTTCGCCGACGTCGATCGCTTCCAGGTCGCCGATTTCAATGGTGACGGCTATACCGACTACGCTTTCGAAAACCTCGAGGGGCAGATACAGTACATCGTAAGCAAACCCGACCGCTTCAATTACAGTCGCACCATCCAGATCTACCTCTCAAATGGCAGCGGCTTCAAACCACCGATCTCTCACCTATCTGCACCCAGTGTCACAATCGACCCCGCCGACCTGCATGACTTCTTCCAAGCTACCGACTTCAACGGAGATGGACGCTCCGAGTTCACCGTTGGCCTCTGGAGAAGTAATGCTGAGTTCGATATCTGGCCCCATTATCTCGTCGAGACCCACGCAGATCCTAGCTCCTCATCGCACTACGCCTTCAATTCTGTAAACTTCAGCCTAGTCGATTCCAACCTCCCCTCTGAGTCCAACAAGACATCCATGTTTGCCGACTTTAACGGCGACGGCATGGACGACATGGCCATTATCTGGGGAGATAAAATGAGGGTCTACAAATCCAGAGGCCTCGTCGGTAACACATTCCTCAAAACATCCGGAAACTACTACACCCAAACCCTCAGCGGCCAAAGTTTCCAAAGTAACAAGACCGCCTACGTCCCCGTCGATATGAACGGCGACGGCCACCTCGACCTTGTAGCACAAAAAGACCTCAGCAACACGAGCGTCTTGAACCGCCTCTACCTCAACAAAGGAAACAACACCTTCGTCTACCGCGACGAGTGGAACTCCTCTACACACGGCCTCGAGATGTTCGATATGCAAACCTTTCCCGGCGACTATAACGCCGACGGCATCACAGACCTCCTCTTTGCTCAACGCAGAGTGAAGGGCCAGGCCAACGCCGCTATTGAGCTCAGAGTCTTCTACTTCGACGGCGCCGACAGCAACCCTGTCAAACAGCTTGGCTCCACGAAAAATACCGGCATCGCCTGGAACAACGATACCGTATTTTTCCCCTATGCCATAGACGAAGAGCCCACAACCGACTTCCTCATTCTTCAAGACAGTGGCGGCTATGCCTATCCCAAAGCATTCTATAACAACGCAGACGTCCCCGACCTATTGACCAAAGTCACCAACGGCCTCGGCGCTGAGACAGTCATCGATTGGAAACCCGGGCTGTCGCTCGAAACAATTGTCACGGTTAAGGACATAGAGTTTTGGAATAGCGAACCGGCTGATGCACACATCGTCCCCGCCGATTTCTCGCTCTACCCCGTCCAGCGCATCGCCTACAACGGCATGATCCCCTACGCCGTAAAAAAAGACTCAGGCTCATCGCCCGGCAGCTTCAGGTACGAGACCAACTATACCTTCGCCGATGCAGACGTAGACCTCTGGGGACGTGGCTTTATCGGCTTCGGAGTCACCACAAATTGGGACGGCCAACGCAACCAATACCGCCAAGACGATTACGCCCGCGACTGGCCTGCTACCGGCATGGTCCAGTCTAGCCTGACGCAGATCCGTGCCG
>JABSRG010000120.1 GCA_013215165.1 Opitutales bacterium
GATCATTTCATGCTTCCAACACCCACATGCCAAATACGCCGCATGAAGTCACCTTTTGCATTAGCGGAGTAATAAACAATTCTAAGCCGATAGTGAGTGCCCTGGGTGGTGTTTATTTTCTTAAGTTTCCAACCTTCTTTGTCGCAAAGCCTCTGAACGAGGGACAGTCCAATACCCGCGCCCGTTTTTGAGGGCGAATCGGGGCTAATTCCCTTATCGATGAAGTCTAGGTCAAATGATTCGCCCTCAATAGAAAGTAGTCGTATCGTTAATGAGCCTTCTTCAAGATGAGAGAAGGAGTTATTTATCAAGTTATGACAAATGCAGAAGAGGGATTCTCTTTGGTGCTGGCACTGGTATGTATCTGGTATGTCGATGCATAGCTGGATCTCTTTTGTCGGGTGCAGGACCTGGATTTCTTCGATGACCTCGTCCACGAGTTGCCTCAGTATCCATTCTTCTGTGACATTAGGTCGATGAGCCTGGCTGCGTGCTAAAATCAAGAATGCATTCACAAGACGCTCCATGCGTAAGCCGCTACGTGCGATGCGTTGCATGACTGATTTCCGTCTCTCGGTGTCCGATGGTTTTAGCTCTTTTTCAAGAGTAAGGGCGCTATTCAGGATAGTAATCGGAGTCCGCAATTCGTGACTGCAGTCGGAAATAAAAGCTTTTTCTCTCTCTAATGAGCGTTCGAGTGAGTGCGCATAGTCATCTATAACACACTCTAAAAACTTGATCTCATCTTCTTTATAGGGGTCTGTGTGTGAGGACACTTCTGTTGTGGATTTCGTACGATTTCGTACGCGCATGGTGAGGGTTTGTATAGGAGATATAGCCCACCGAATTATTATATACCCTGATATGAATGCGCCTATCACAATAGCTGTTAAATATGCGAAAAAAAACTGTGTGATCGTCCCAGATTCCTTTTCAGTAAATTCGCTGAATTCTAAATCTAAAATGATCCACAATTCTGGGCTGGTTGCGTTGGCAGGCTCATACCACAACCTATATTCTCGCTCCCGTGGATTCGCGACCCATCGATCCCAGCGATCTGACCACGAATCGCCGAACAAAACGTTGCGTCCTGCGTCGTCCGCAAAAAATGTATGCAAGCCGGGGGTTTGGGGCCATGCGGCTGCACCATGCTCGCCGATGAGTTCATCTTTTGAATTCGCGATGAAGAGGGACTGTTGGGAGACCAGTGGATGATCTCGGTAGAAAATCACTTGATCGATGGTGCGCATGATAAAGCGATCGAGTGTGGCGTCTTCCATAACGGCGATTATAAGCCACACAGCTATGGAGCCCAAAATAGTTAAAGAGACCACCAAGCCAACGAGCAGGCGGTAGATCCTCTTCTGTAAGCGAGTCCGAGGGACAATAGACTTTAACAGCTCTACCTTACTCAAGTGTGCTTCGACTTTCTTTAATCTGATATCCGACGCCACGATGCGTCACAAGTTCGACTTGGGAGTGGGGCGCATTTAATGCGGTGCGCAAGGAAGCCACGTGTGAGCGCAGGGCGTCACTGGCAGGAGGTAGCCCATGCCATAACACGCGCTCAATCTCATCGCGTTCGACGACCCTTGGCGCTTCTTGGATAATCAGTTTTAGGAGCTGATAGCCCATGCGTGTGAGTTGCAGGGGTCTGCTCTGGTGGGTGACTTCACGGGTAGCCAAGTTGATTGAAATATCTCCAAAGCTCAGGATGTTCTCGAAAGGTGGGGTGCCTCCTTTGGACCGCCGTACCAAGGCGTTGAGACGAGCCTCGAGTTCATCCAGTGAAAATGGTTTTGGCATGTAGTCGTCAGCGCCTGCTTGAAATGATGACAGGCGTTGTTCGATTTGGTCTGCAGCAGTGAGTATAATGATGGGTAAGCTGCTGGCAGTCGATGCGCGTATCCGTTCGCAGAGGTCTATGCCGTCAATGCCAGGAACATTGATATCGAATATCGCTGCACTGAAACTCTCGGATAATACTTTGTGTAGGGCCAAGGCCCCGGTGGGGGCATAATCAACCAGCCATCCCTTAAGCTCCAGAAAGTCGACGATATTTGCCGCCAGGTCAGAGTCGTCTTCCAGAAGAAGTATCGGTTTGGAAGCTGGATGATTTGCCATGATAGGTGGTTTAATCTGCTAGAAGCGAAAACGTATACCAGTCAGAAAACTCGTACTATCGTAGTCCGCACCGAGAGTGGATCCCTGATTGGTTTCTGGAGATAAGTCTACGGAGCTAGCTAACTGATAGCGACCTTCGATAAAGAGTGACCATCGTTTGTCCCAAAAGTATTCGAGACCCCCCATGATTTGAGCAGTCGGCACCAATGAGTCACTAAAGGATCGCTCCAACCCATCTACTGTAAAGTCTACATCCACTTCTTGGAGAAACCCAATGCCTAGACCGACGAACGGAGTGACTTTTCCCCATAGCGGTGTACCGTTCTTTTTCGAAAAGCTATAAACTGCATTTAGCATCAGGTTCGTCGAGGCGTAGTCGCTTTCTTCGAGAGCCCCGTAGGTTCCACCACTGAGAGAGTCTGCATCGTTTGTTCGGTAAAAGAACTCCAGTTCCACCGCCCAATTCGCGTCAATCTCGTAACCGAGTCCGATTCCGAATAGCGTCCCCCCCGAAAACTCCGCTTCCGTGGTATTGCTATCCTCGAAACTCGTATCTGATAGAGTGGAAAACCCACCGAATACATCAACTTACAGGCGGTCAGTCCAAGTCTGTGCATGAGTTGAAATAGCTAGACCCGAGCAGGCGAACGTCAAAAAAGACATTCGAATGTAATTTATAAAAAAGTTCAGTCTCATCGTTTTTCTTTAGGGTAATGCGGGCCACGGAAACCAAGGCTTGTAGATAGATTCTTAACCTATCCTGCAGGTTCCGTACGGCCCGCTTAGTTTATTCAGTTGATGGCTACCTCGGGTAAGATGACTGAATCGATGACGTGAATTACGCCATTGGCTGCCATGATATCTGTCTTTACCACGTTTGCATTATCTATGGTTATGGTGCCGCGTGATACCTTGAGCTGAGCTGCTTGCCCGTTGACTGTTTTTACGGGCATCGTCTTCACAGCGGAAGCGGGCACAGTACCTGGAACCACGTGATAGGTGAGTATGGAGACCAACATATCTTTGTTCTCTGGTTTCAAGAGTGACTCCAAGGTCTTTGCGGGTAGGGCGTCAAAGGCCGCATTTGTCGGTGCAAACACCGTGAATTCGCTCTCGCCCGAAAGCACATCTACTAGCCCTGCAGCTTTAACTGCGGCGACCAGGGTGCTGAAGTCAGCATTCGAAGCAGCGATTTCGACAATATTTGGCTGTGAAGCCGCATCGTTTTTCTTGGCTCCATGAGCGATTGAGAGAAAGCCTGCGATGCAGACTGCGATCAAGGGGATCATTTTTGTAAGCATTTTTAAATGTGCTTCAATCCGGTCGAGACCCGATCCGCGTGACCAAGTTATTGCTCTCCGAATATGAAGACGTGATCCATCATCTCAAAACCAACGTGAAATAAGCGTTAAATGAGCGGAAGATTTTCGTGTAAAATTAAACCTGGATTAGGCAATAGGAGCGGGCAAGGAGGCTCTGTGCACGTGAGGATGGTCAAATCCATGGAGTCTCAGTGTCTCAATGTGATCAGTAATACCGGATGCATCGACTTTTTGTAGGGTGATCGCGAGAGCGATTGCCTGGTAACGCATGCTTTAGGTTTATCCCCAGTTAACACTTTGCTGTTTTGCTCTTTTTATTGTATGCAGGATACGAGTGTGAAGGTGGATCGAGATGTGTCGTCCTGAAATAGGTTGTCATTTCATACACGAAATCGAAACCAATGAAGGCAGCTAAGAAAGAAAAAATC
>JABSRG010000121.1 GCA_013215165.1 Opitutales bacterium
TACGACCCCAGGCAGAAACGCTTCGTGTCCGCAGACCCACTGGGAAGAGGCGCTACGCCCGATCTATACGGGTATGCTAATGGTGATCCGATTAATTATGTGGATCCGCTGGGGCTCTCCGCTGGTGATACTGAGGAAAAGCCGCTCGAGCTTGAGGCATTTGAGGTAATTGGAGACCCAGTGCCCGAGCCTTCAGATCCCAATTACATTCACTTTGATGTATCAGATGGCGCGCTTAATGGATTCTTTGAAGCTCTGTTTATGTCTGGAGTTGAAAGTATCGGGCATTCATCCAATGGGGATGGTACATCGCGTGTTTCTCTTGATGTTTCACAAATTAAGGTAGATAGGCCCTCTGGCTACGATGTTTACATCTTCGCCGGTGTCACCGGGGATAATTCAGCTGCAGTGAATTTTGGAGGAGCACTTGTAGGGGGTGGAGGTGGAATCTCTACGCCTCGTGAGGAAGCTCTCGTAAGTGGACGTCCATTGAACCACGATACTCCAGTTGATCAATTACCCGTTTTGGGAACGTTAACAGTAACTGCTTACAGCAACACGACTGACGGTAATTTTACGAGAGCTTCTTATGGGAGCCAAATTTTCTACGATTCTCGATTTGATGCCAATGGTGACGGATTTATCAGCAGTCGTGAAAGGGCGCATTGGGGTGCAACCTACCGTCGTCAACAAGCCCATGATGCGTATGTCCAAGGCTTGAACAGGACTCGCCGATTCAGTGCTTTCGGTCACTCGACTTTCCGTAGGCAAGCAGCTCGTGATGCGACCATAGTTGCGGCAGCAATCGTTGCGCCGCTCACGCTCGGACAAGGAATCGCAGCAATCGGCACAGCATCGGGTATCGGAGGCACAACTTTAGCGACCGCCGAACTAGTTGGTGATGTCGCTGGCTTAGCTACAACAGCAACCCCGACTGATGTCGCGCTTAGTGTAATACCTGGTGATAAGGTGTTGGGTGTTATAGCTGACAGGGTAAATTCACTGCGCAGTGTAAAAAATTTCGGAGGTCGAAAGGGCAATGCGCAAACCCGGGCCCAAAACCAGGAACTCGCTGATCGGGCTGAGGCTGCCGG
Source organism: Opitutales bacterium (assembly GCA_013215165.1). Classification (NCBI taxonomy): domain Bacteria; kingdom Pseudomonadati; phylum Verrucomicrobiota; class Opitutia; order Opitutales; species Opitutales bacterium. The sequence continues at coordinate 1,095 of JABSRG010000121.1, forward strand.
AGAAGGAACTCACACTGCAGGGGCGAGCTTGCCTGAACAGCATTACCCTAACCCCGCAGGCGGATTGAAAGGCGGTAGATTTAGCGACGTGGAGATTACACGGCCTAACGGGACTAGAAGAGTTATTAACACGGTAGATACTACATCTGGCGGATTACCCACAGATCGAGAATTAGAAGCTGCTCTTGATATTTATGAACGCTTGAGCCCTGGCGATACTCTTGAGTTGATTCCGAAATAAGCTTATGTCTAAACAAATAACTTTTTACGCTAACAGATTAGATCTAATTGATTCTTTAAATCGTATTAAAACTTCGTTTTCGCTTCGTTTTACTGATGCCTGGATTCATGATTCTAGCGAAATACCTTGCTTCGATGATCTCACGAATTGGAGTGATCTTGGGTCTAACTTAACCGGAAATCCTGTTGGCGCTGGTTTTTTTTTAATCACGCGTAGTAAACAGAATGTTAGGCTGAAGACTATCAAGATGGATGATGGATCTTCAAGATATAAGGTGGAACCTTTACTCAATCCTGGGTCAATAATCCTTCAGCCAAGTGGTGTGTTTTGCGACGAAGATGATACTAATTATCTTATTTCAGGTAAGTTTGGTACAGCCTTAAGTGACAAGGATTCATTGCATTTATTTAAGGATTTTAAGAAGCTATTCCTAAAAGGCTATAGTTACAAAAAGAAACAATTTTATATTGGACCAAATTCAGAAATTGAAGAGTCGCGTGGTGCAGTTGTTCTGTGGTGAAACGCAAAATGGGTCTAAAAATCCTTCCACCTCCCAAAAACCTAGCCCGGATTTTGCATAAAAAAATATCGCGATTTGCGGTTAAATGTTACGAGCCAAATTAAAAGAAAAAAGTAAAACGGCTTCCGCTACTACGACCCCAGGCAGAAACGCTTCGTGTCCGCAGACCCACTGGGAAGAGGCGCTACGCCCGATCTATACGGGTATGCGAACGGCGATCCGATTAATTATGTCGATCCCGATGGGCTCAATCCAAGAAGAGGAGGTATCAAAGACGATACCGAAGAACCAGAAGATCCACCAGCCCCTGATCCAGAGCCGTCTGCACCGGAGTCGCCCTCAGATGATTCATCTTCAAACGACTCTCCATCTAATCAAGATCAAGGTCAATCGTCTGAAGAAGGTCTAGACGAATTGGAGCCTATGATAACGAATGAAGCCCCACTTGATCCACCAGAAAGGCTTAGTCCCGCATCTGACGAGGTCCCATGGACCTCTCCAGATGGACGAGACTTCATCATAATTATGGGGCCATTACAGCCATTTACTCCTGATGATGCTCGAACAGTAAATTTGAGAGACGAAGACCGAGGCGGTGCGAATCCGGCGGATTTTTATCCATCTCCGGGTGAACAGGTGAATGATGCCGGCCCATCAAGAAACCACGAGTCCGATGAAGAAGATTCCGGCGAAGGCGTAGGTGGTCAAAACGAGGAGGAGAAGAGAGTGAATACTGGCCCTGCAGGGGCAGTTGCAGCAGTTGCAGAAGAAGCGCTTAAAAGATATCACAATCGAGTAAATAATCGCCGTGGGGTTAAGGTCCAAATTAGAGATCGATCCCGTAAGACGTTCTTTGGAGATTCATATCGTGCGAATACTAACCTAGTGGCTGTTCAAGATGCTAGAAGGGCTAGAGATGCTAAACTTAGATTAGCCAAAGGTGCAGGTAGAGTACTTGCTGTTGCTGGGCCTCTTGTGACCGTGCTTGATGTGGTTCAGAATGAATTTTCAGACAGATCCATTTTAAGAGCGGGAGCCTCGTTTGTTGTTTTAGGCATTGGCTTGGTTAATCCCATAGGTGCTGGGCTGGCATTGGGCTATGCTGTTCTCGACGGCTTTGGGGCGTTCGATTCTTTCTGGGAAAGATTTGACAATAGTTCGAATCTTGAAAGCCGGGAAAACAATCGAAGGAGAAGGAGGCGAAGGCGATGAAAGAAAGACTAATCGCAATTGTCGGTTGGCTGTTGTGTTGTATAGAATCGACGCTAAACGAAATTCCATTTTATGAGGATACAAAGGATACAGCTGGAATTATGCTTTGTTTTGGAGTTGGGTCCTTATTTATCGTTCTGGTTATTGGGTTATCTAGCTTCTTTGGGATCGAATTACCTCAACTTACTGGATTGAGTAAATTGGTAGCCATGATCATTTTAGGCCTACCCATAGTTCTTGGAGGTACCTGGATTCTTTCCTTAGAATCAATAGAAAAGAGCTATCAAATTGCCAAAGATGCCGGTGTCGGGGAGCGTTTTAAATGGGTTGGTTTACTCTATTTACTCATAGTGATCTTTGGGCCCATTGTCATTGCCTATTTCATTGTTTCACATTTGAAATGAAAATCTATCAGAAGTCGCGAAGCGTAGCTAGTTTTAGAATCTTCCCCAAATCCAATCAACACAACCAACCCCCAACCCGATCCACGTCCTCGAGCCAATCTACGTCCCCAGCGAGCACAGTCATCGCCAGCTAGGCTTTCAGCGCTATCTGTCACCGCCTCTGCTCTCATCCTTCCCGGGGCCCTCCGCTCTGGCAGTTGCCTCCGCGGAGACCTCCCTCCGGTCCAGGTATCAAACTAGCACTCGCACGCTGCATGGATCCCAGCAAGCTGGGGCAGCTACTGCGGCAGGTCGACCGGCACACTGTCTGAGGGCCAGCGCACCGCCGCGCTGCCTTGCGGTCGCTATCGCGCCGCTCACCCGGCCCCCACTCGGCCATTTGGGCTTC
>JABSRG010000122.1 GCA_013215165.1 Opitutales bacterium
ATCTCGTTTTTCCATGCCTGAAAGGATGAATGATGCATGGGTGAAAGTCATGTATTATATTAGCGAGTTAATAACTATTTTTTGGGGGTATGGGAGAACACGAAGCAGCGAAGATATTCCATAAGTCGATCAGGCAGATTTTTTCTTTAGTAAAAAGCTCGAATTAAAAATTATTAAATGATGCTATTTATAATATCTTATTATCATTAAATTTATATTTAAAATAATCGACATACATCTCATGTTACTATTCCCCCCACCCCGCAAAGCCCACAGGCACTTAGTAGTACCAATAGCAATGTGCCTTTTCGTTCCTGAAGCCTATTCACGAACTCAAAGTAAAGATTATAATCTAGATATATCCGGAGAGATACGCATCGGATATGTCACAAGAGATAATGCTGGCGATTCCAATAAGTCCTTTGACTTTCTTTCTAACTCCAACAGAAATGATAATGATTTCCTATACACACGCAGCTCGTTAAGTGTTGCCCTAAAAGCCGATGAACGAACTTCAGCTCGTGTAACGATTCGAGATCAACGTGCATTTGGAGACCAACGCGACCCGAGTCCACGTGAAGACTGGATCGACCTGTATGAGGCCTACCTGGATGTCGGACTCACGGATGTATCGACTCTCCGACTCGGTCGCCAGGAAGTCGCGTTCGGTAGCAGGCTGATCGTGGGGACCCCGAACTATCGGGATGGACGCTCGTATGATGCGGTTCATCTCAAACTTAAGGGAGAACGCCACACATTAAATGCTGCCATCGGCAGACAAGTAGAGCGCGATCGGGCCAGCTTCAATCTCAGCTCCAGCCAGCCTTGGATGGCAGCGATTTTCCTAGATTCTCCAGCAAGCCATGACGATCACCTCAGCTGGGATAGTACACTCGCATTCAAACATCAAAATACGGATTCGAGAAACCCAATAGACATCGGGACATGGGGCATCCGGCTAAAGTCTCCAAAATCAATCAGCCCATGGTTTTGGTCAGCAGAAGCAGCTTATCAATTTGGTAGTATCAACCGATCCAACGAACGGCTCGATCATGCTGCATGGCTTTTCCAAGGTAGGATCGGTCGCAAGTTCGCAGACCTTCCAGGGAGTCCCACGATCACTCTAGAATATCTTCACTCGCCTGGAGACAGCGATAGTAACGACGGCAAAAGTGAAACATGGGATCTCATGTTTTTCGGTGGCGCTCACCCCCGCTCGGGCCGTATGGATCTGACCGGATGGAGGAACATCCAATACCTGGCTCTCACGACTCAGGCCAAGCCGTATCAAGGGGTCACGGTCGGAGCATCCACCACCGGATATTGGATCGAAAATACCCAGGATGGTTTCTATGCCCAAGGCGGCAATTCCCCACGCAACAGAAACGGCTACGGCATCCGTCCTGAAGCATCAAAAGACATTGGCTGGGAGTTCATGCTCTGGGCAAAGTGGAAGCACAAGGCTGGTTTCTCACTCTTGATCGAAGCCGGACACTTCGCTGTGGGAGACTACGTTGAAGAATCTTTGGCCGCCAGCGGCGGAGCAGAGAATGCTCAGCTTCTATCGATCACCGGAGGTTATAAATTCTAAGCGAGTGCCGCATAGGAAAGCGTCTAACTAACCCGTCAACTTCAGCTCATTTATCCAGCGCCGATGCGGGCCTGTGAGCTGATAATCAGGCAAATCATCCCAGAGAATCCAACGGCAATGCTCGGGGACATCCCCAATTTCGACGACATAGATTGGCTCTTCGATGCGTTGATTCGAAATACCGCGCATCTTTTTGGCGAGCAATTCACCTTGTCTGGCGCCGTCGAGCTCCCCGAGCTTGGGCAATTCCCAATGGCCAGCGAGGCGCGTGGCGTCCGAGGGAATTTGTTGCAAGAGAATCGCTGCATCCTTGACCGCCCAAGCACGCGGACAACGGACTTTTTCTATTTTGCGTTTTTTGAGATTTGGGAAGGCTTCGGGTTGGCCCGTTTTGGCAGCGACGCATTTTTGGACCCAGGGGCAAATTGTGCAGGTCGGGCGTTGTTTCACGCATACGAGAGCTCCGAGCTCCATCATCGCTTGATTATGGTCTCCCGGGCGCTCGGGATGCACGAGCATGTCGGCTGCCGCCTGAAGGGCTTTTGCCGCCGACGGCCCGTCACGAAATTCGCGACCATCTCCGATTAGCCGTGTCAGCACGCGGATGACATTCCCATCGACCACCGCGATGGGCTCGTTGAAATGAATGCTGGCAATCGCTGCCGATGTGTAAGGCCCGATCCCCGTAAGTTTTTGCCAATTTTTCGCCACCTCGGGAACACGCTCCATCGACACTATCTCCTTTGCCATCTTGTGAAGATTGCGAGCACGGCTGTAGTAACCGAGGCCCTCCCACAGTTTCAGGACGACTGCCTCATCGGCTCCAGCCAAAGCCTCAAAACTTGGCAACTGCTGCATCCATCGATCAAAATAAGGCAACACCGTAGCGATCTGAGTCTGCTGACACATCAGCTCGGAAACGACGGTCCGATAGAGCGAAGGCTCGACACGCCAAGGCAGTTTGCGATGGGCAGCCGCATACCACTCAGCTAGCAATTCCTGCAGCTCAGACGTATTTTGGTTCAATTCGGCCAAAGCCTGCGTTTGATTCCATTCCGACATATGCCAAAGGCCAAGAAAAAGACCGACGACGCCCCTGCGCGCAAATCATTCTACACACTTAAGCTAGAACCCGAGCAGATGGAGAAGCTGCACAGCATCCTCGACGCCCGCGACTGGGAGAGCTACGCCGTCGACCACGCCGCCTTCGCCTACAAAGGGCCCTCCGTAAACATCGTCGCCTACAAAAGCCGTAAACTGGTCATTCAAGGAAAAGGCACTGAAGACTTTGTGACCATGAGCCTCGAGGCAGAAGTCACGGGCGATCCGCGCCTCGGCTACGACGAAGTCCATCACCCCGAATGGTTTGAGCACCACGCCGGTATGGACGAGAGCGGCAAGGGCGACGTATTCGGCCCACTGGTCGTCGCTTGTGTCATCGCAGAGCCCAAGGCAATCCGCAGCTGGATTGAAGCCGGCGTGCAAGACTCCAAAAAGGTCACCGACGCCACCATCAGCAAGCTCGCCAAGATCATCAAAAATACACCTGGCGCCGTGGTCGAAAGCATGAAACTCGGCATGCCCAAATACAACGAACTGATGGCCAAACCCAAGGCCAACCTCAACCTCCTCCTCGCCTGGCAACATGCCAAAGCCATTGAAGCAGCGCTCGACCGACAATTCGTCCCCTGGGGTATGCTCGACCAATTTAGCAAACAGCCCCTCGTCGAACGCTACCTGAAAAGCCATCCCGACTTCGACCTCCGTATGATGACCAAAGCCGAAGCCGATCCCGTCGTCGCAGCAGCCTCCATCATCGCCCGCGACCTATATGTAAAACAGATGGAAGCCCTATCAGAAATCGCCGGCGAACCGCTCCTCAAAGGTGCCAGCAGCGCCGTCAAACAACAGGCGACCCGCATCTTCGAAAACCAGGGTAAAAGCGGCCTACAGTCCGTCGCCAAAATGCACTTCAAAACAGTCTACGAAGCCCAAGGCCTCGAACCCCCGAAGAAGACCTATGTTCGGCGGTGAAATCAGCTTTCACCGTGTTGCCACTACTTGCAATGACCGGTATTTTATCGAAATTCGAGGAAGCTGATCAGAAGTAACTGTGAAGTCCTGATTTCCGGTTGTCAGTTTTGATTCGTTGTTGGGTGATTTGTCTTCTGGTTAATTTGTGGAGGTTT
>JABSRG010000123.1 GCA_013215165.1 Opitutales bacterium
CCCGAAGACATCGTAACGCCCCTGGCCCAAGCCCACCACATCCTACACCGCCAAAAACGTCGCAAACATCCCCCACAGCACGACCCCGACCCTCAGCAACTGACCTGGCGACGACTGTGCTCGCTGAGGACGTCAGATTGGCTCGAGGGCGTCGATCGGGTTGTTGTCGGTTGGTTGATTAGGTTTTTTATAAGATTTGAGTTTTCTTCGACTGACCCCATTTTGCGTCCGCCCTTAAGTTAGTGCCACTCACGTTTGACCCCTTCGGACGTCCCAAGGCTTAGGTGTAGGCGTGAAAATCGGATCATAATTTCGAGCACGTCCTTCATAACGTTCCCACAATCCTTCCTCCTCTTGGTTTTCATCTTCACGATATAAATTGTAAGCTCTGACAATGTAGGAAATCAGGCTTTTTCCAAGAAAACGGCAGCCAAAGGTTTCAGCATCAAATAAAAAACCAGCCCGATTCGGACCAAAAGAGATACTCATCACCATTAACGCCTCCTAAAACGATCGCTGAAGTAGAAGGAAACTCCCAATGCGCGTCCAATTCTATTTCGGAATACAAGGCGTTTTCATAAAGCCATCTATATGATTCGGCGCATGCTCCAGGAAGCCTCACTTCGGGATTAAGTTCCTGTTTAGGATTAAACAAAACTAGATCTCCGAAAAATCCCATACCCACAAAATCGATAATTGCTCGATACTCAGGAGGGAGTGAAAAGCCGAGCACCGATTCGCAAGCTTCCCATTCTCTTGTTGTTGGCCGTGCCCACGTTGCAGGATTACAATTATCGTAAAACCATTGGTTACTGTTCATAGACGATTAGTTCACTCTTTGTTTACCGTGGAGAAAAAGGATACAAGTCTAAGAATTCTTGATTTCATCATGAACATCGAAGGATTTCTTTCCTTCCCTACGGTGGCGGCTGATTAGACTTGAAAGGGAATTGGGTGGGCCAGTGCAGAGTTTTTCACTGAGCCAGGGCAAGGGGGCCTGGGCAAGCTTGCGTAGATACCTCGCCAGGGCTATTTTCCAAGATGCACTTTTCTTCGACCCAATAATATCAGCGCCTGTCTTGCCCAGGGCAGCTAGGCCGAGTTCAAATAGACGCTCAGAGCGCTGAATGCGCAAATCTGCCGCTTCACCCTTCTCGAATCGCTGGTCCGGAGGCAGCTTTAAACCCTTTAAAACCGCTTTCCGGTAGTCAGGGGAGCCGTACATCCATCCACGACTTATCTGATCAAACTTTTGTTTGCGCTGGGTATCATCATCTTCCGCTAACAAATTTAAATGATCCCGATAAAGACTTCTGCCTCGCGGTGTATCAGGAAGGCTGCCAGCCGCCTCCATACAGGTGCTAGCATCGAATTCCTGCCAGCGACGCCGTTTGTGCCATAGCCAATGAAAACTACTCCAGGCATAACTCTCCAAATCTGCAACGTCTGCTAGACCGGCACGTACCGGATTCAAGTGAATGTAGTCGCACACGCGACCGACGACACCCGGATCCACTAAAATCGCTTTGTAACGGCCTTGACGAAGCACGCATGTGCGCAGATGGCATAGCCCCGCACTCGGCGGGGAGAGTTAGGTGGGCGCCCTTGGGCAACCTAACGAACAAACACATGCCCGTTTTCCTTGCGATAACGATTAAACCGATTGGCAAATGTGCTTTGTAGCCATCGCATGCCATCGACCAGATCGCCAAGTGGAGTCTCAATACATAAGTGATAATGATTCCCCATTAGCACCTAAGCATGCAGGCGCGAACCCCGCGCAGACACGCCTTCGTGGAGACAAAGCATGAATGCACGCTTAGCACCCTCGGTTTCAAAAATGAATGATCGATAATTTCCACGATTGATCAGATGGTAAATCGCTCCTGGAAATTCGATGCGAATCTTTCTTGCCATGCCATGAGACAAAGAATGAAACTCTAAAAATTAAGAATTCTTAGACTGACCCTATTTGCGACCCCTATTTGCGACCCCAGATACAACACTCATACCCGACAGCCTGCCGCATAAGTGCCCTCAAGCAACCCAAGAGCAAGGTGGTCACAGTTTGTGACCAGTTGCCCTAATCGAGCAAATCGCGCAGTATAGCCGCCAAGCCTTCCCGGTCCAATCGATGCTCTGCAATTTCGATCAAGGCATTGTATAACGGATTGGTCAGCTCTCGATTGATCGAGACACCATTCAACTTCAAGAAGGCCAAACATGCAGCCATAGCCGCTCGTTTATTTCCATCAAGGAACGCCTGAGCTTGCGCAATGTGGAAGCCCTAGGCGGCAGCAATATCGTAGAGATCGCCGTCCGCATACCAGTAGACATTTTGAGCTTGAGCAACAGCACCTTCAAAAAGAGAGCGGCTCCGCAGACCTGCAGAACCGCCGTAAAGCTCAAGACCTCGTGCGTGGTAAGCCTCAACCTGAGCTGCCGTCAAAAAGATCGGATCGCTCATTGCGCCAACTTACGGAACAACTCGGGATGCTCACCAAAGACAGCTTCTCCAGCTGCTTTTGCAGCGTCATCGTCAGCATAGCGCACTTTCGTGGAGCTATCCTTTCGGATAAACTCGACGACCTTGCCTTGTTCGTCTTCAGGCAAGCGCTTAAAATAGTCGATGACTTCCATTGTGTTCATACGGCCTAATATCGGTAATTTCATGGGATTTTGCAAGTCAACTGTCGTCGTCCTCGATCTCGGCCTTGATCTCATCGAGGACGGTGTTACCCACCTTGGCTCCATAGCATCGACACCCTCCTCAACCCAAACCGGTCAAAAAACCGCCCCGAAGACATCGTAACGCCCCTGGCCCAAGCCCACCACATCCTACACCGTCAAAAACGTCGCAAACATCCCCCACAACACGACCCTCAACAACTGACACTTCTGTAGAAACGAAAGGCCCGATGGATACCACCCACCGGGCCTTTTTCATCGTAAGCCTACGACAAAAATGAGCACAAAATACGACCTCAATCCGGCAAAACCGTCCAAAACCCTACGATGACAATTTGAGCGAAATTACGATGTCAAAAAAAGTGGTAACAGTTTAAACGCCTATTCGAGCGTCATTATTTTGACTTCAGTTATGGCATGATCGACGTGGAAGGTGATCACAAAACCGCTGACAGTAAGCTTTTGCAACAGGCGACCTTTGCGATCTTCAAACTGGATTTCTCCTTCAATGAAGGGGTTGTTTGCCAAAGCGTCGATAAAGCCAAAAACCGCACGGCGACGCTCACCACGTAAGCTTTTCAGCCGCTCACCCGCCCTCTTTTCGACAAACAAGTCGTGGTCGATAGGCATTAAGACTCGGGAGTGTTTTTTTTAATAGACTCGAAAGAAACCCAGCGTTCTTCGGAGCTATCATCCAACATTTCTGTTAGATGATTTAAATAAGCTGGATCCTTGAGTTGGCGCTGGTGAGAGAGATACACAAGTAACTCACGCTGATCTTGATCAGCAAGTCTGTCTACTTCGCGCTTTAGTTCAGTCAGTCCCATTACATTCGCATTTCAGTCTATAAGGTGACAAAACTAAGCAATAACTCAAGCCTCACCTTTATCTATCCGCGCCGGGTGCGTCCGTTTGTGCACTTCTTGGAGCTGCTGGATGCTGACTTCGGTGTAGACTTGCGTGGTCTCCAGTTTGGCATGCCCCAGAAGCTGCTGGATAAAGCGGATGTCTACGCCGTTTTCGAGCATGTGGGTCGCGCTGCTGTGGCGAAAGAGGTGGCAGGA
>JABSRG010000124.1 GCA_013215165.1 Opitutales bacterium
TATTTCGTAAAAGTTGGTGGAATGGAATTATGGAACAAAGTTTGGTGGACTGCTTCGCGAGAAAGCGTTCTCGATAAAGCAGGTCAAGCGTTTTTGTAAAAAATAGTAACGTAACTTTTGTGATCTTTTGGTCCGCGAATTTATTCGAATTCGTCAGGCCGAGCTGGGGCTCGGCGTTCCCAGAAAGAGATGGTGTTTTTGCCGCGGAAGGCGCAGAACGGACGCGGAATTGTTTATTTAAATCGTTATCGTGATCGTGATAGCTGTCGTTGTCGGTCTATAACTTGGATCAGTTCGATGGTTTTGATTTTCGATCCGCGAATGAACGCGAATAGACGCTAATATTTCTTATCGGATTGAGGGGGGAAATATGTCCGTATGTCCAGATGTTGTGTGCAGAGGTTTTTCGGTGTTTATTTGATATGGGTCTTATAGGTAGGTGGCAGGCTGATCGCGGGAGCGATTGCTCTCGAGCAGGTCGAAGCTCAAGCTAAGTAGGCTATCGCCTTTATTCTAGGCGTTAAAGCTGTGTTTGAATTCTTTTTCTGTTTGTTTAATCGGACACTTCTTCGCCTGTTCACATAATGAGCTTGATCCGGATGCTTCGGGAACTACGTTCTCTCGTTTTCACTTTTTAGACATGGGTATACTACTCGCGATTTTGACTTTCTTTATGGTGCTGCTTTCGCTCGCACTGATTGGCCTAATTTTACTGCAAAAATCCAGTGGCCAACAGGGTATGGGCGCGGCGATGGGCGGTGGCGTAGCCGATCAAACTTTCGGCGCGGAAACCAATTCGATCCTTAGTAAGAATACTCAACGATTGACGATCGTTTATTTCGTTTTCGCTTTCATCCTCTATCTTGGATTTTTCGCAATCTACAACAATGGGGACTCAGCCGACGAGGGCACCCTGTTAGATATTGTGGCTGAAGATGCAGAGGCTGCGGCCGCTGAAGCAGAGGACGCCTCGTTGGTGGATGAGGCCGCAGCTGATGTAGAGCCCGAGGCTGTGGACGTGGTAAATCCCTTAGATGATGTTGAAGCAGCGGCCCAGGATGTAGTTCCGACAGAGACAGGGGACGTGGAGGCGCCTACGCAGCAGTAGTAGGGCTGCGATCATCTAGTAAGAGGAACATTTCTCAGGGCCGCACAGTCTTCAAACCTATGAGGTCCTCAATCTTAATGAGCTGTCTCGCTCTAGCGACGATTCTCGGCTTGGAGGCACAGCCGAAAAATTCACGTGTTTCGGTTGATCGGCTGCTTGAGGTGGATAATTTAAGTATCAATGAGGCAGCGGTGTTTCTTGATCGCTTTCGTAGTCTGCGCCTGTCTTCAGATTATGTTTTTGATTTCGACCTGAAGCACTTCCCAGCACGTGGCCAGTCACAGGTTTTCAGTGGCAGAATGTTTGGCACGTGGGAGCAGGGCCTTCCAGTGCAGCGTATCGAATTTCTGGAGAAAAATAAGCTACCGAACATAGATGCGTTGCTGTTTCGAACAGGCGTCGATACGGCATTCTATAACGCCCAAAGCGCATTCGGTTCGTGGAGTCGTGTCTCAGCATCGGAATTATTCAAGCCGGTGGAGGATGACTTAGGGATTACCCCCTTTGAGCTGCAGATGCCTTTTATCTTTTGGGAAGATTGGGAATTACATGGCATCACTCGGGTGTTGGGCCGTCCTGCTTATGTTTTCGACATGATTGCACCTGAGTCCTTGATGGCAGATTATCCTGATTTGGAGCGTATTCGGTTATCACTTGATGCGGACTTTTATGCTTTATTGCGTGCAGATTTCATCGATGCATCAGGCAGTGAGCTTAGGAGCATTCGCGTCGTTAGTTTTAAGAAGGTGGGTGATGATTGGATCCCAAAAGCAATCGATTATGTATCTCCAGGATCACGCGAGAAAGCTCGGTTCATTGTGAGGGCGGCTGCCTTGGGAGTGATCCTTTCAAAAGATGTCTTCGATCATGAGTTGATGCGTAGCCAGGTTGATGTATCCACGGTGGCTTTTGAGCTCTTGTAGCCTGAGATTGGTTAAACTTCCCAGGGGGCCTGGCGACTTTCTTTAGAACAAATAGCGTATCCAACGTTTAGTGACATGGATCACTGAATAGTTCCCCCCACTTCAAGTAAGAAACTATGCCCCCCACCAAACAAAAATCCGCTAATATGTCGTTAACTTTTGATTTGGCATCAAGCGACCACAAACGACTCGGTTCTCTAGCTAAACGCCACAGCGCTCGCTCCGTGAGTAGTCTTGTTCGAATTGCTATCGAACGTTACGATTACGGTAGATACCAAACAGGTTCTCGGGACCACCGGCAGCTCTCCGTACGATTGCCTGAAAAATTACGCAGCGATCTCGTTCAGGCATCTAAGAGAAAAAAAGTGAGCGTCGGCGAACTCGTGCGTGCTGCGGTCACGGATTTTCTTGAAGATCCAGACCTCGATTTGCCTGCGGCCTAGGATCATCCTTTTGGCTGTCTACATTTGTTGGCGCACTTTTTGATATTATAAGTACCGGCTTGTTGTGCCCTCTACCGCGTAGACACTGAGGACATAGACCCATCCGCCTGTGACTCGGTTGGTCTTGTGACAAGAACTCCCTTAATCAAAGACCATGTGTGACCTCCCTTAACACATATAGCATCAAGCAAAACGTTGGCTTTTAGACTCTCTCCGGAAATCGAAATGAGCGGATCATCGGATAGTCGAACATCGTATTGAGGAATGATGCTTACACCCTTCTTTTCATCGTGAGCCAGCCATATGGCTTCTGTGATGTCCACGTACACTCTCGAGAGACGCGTCTCCTCTACCTTGAACTCGGAAATGATCGTGGACTCTAAGAATTCCATGATTATTAAGCTTTCCGCCGAGAGCACCTCTTCGGGCTGATAGGCAATATAATCTGCATCAGCCACCAAGGCTCCACAGACCCAAAAGATGCAAACGATTGTGATGTGCTTCATTCCTGGCATTTTTTTTCGCACAACGCAAGGTGGTATGCGGAGAGTAGCGCGGCAGCGCTACTCTGAGTTGTCACCTCCCGACTTATTAGAAATCCTTTCGATTAGTGTTCTGCCTCCGTAGATTGAATAAGCCATGCTTAATGCTCTTTTATTTTTTAAAACGAAGCGCAGAGAGTCTTCCTCGAGGTCACCTGGGATATCGACCCGTATGATCTCTTGGCCAATTGCTTTGATCATTTCTTTTTCTTTGCTTCTGTCTTTCTCAACTCCTTTTAGGGATTCAGGGTTCTCGGCCTCCAGTGGCAATTCTCTGTAGTCAAGATTTATGACTTCTCCCGAGTCGATTGGGTGTGACCAGAGGTGCGGGGAGTCATGCGGCCTCTTTGAGCCATTCTTGACTTTCGATGTAGGTGGCGCGGTG
>JABSRG010000125.1 GCA_013215165.1 Opitutales bacterium
GAGTAATAGCTCCTCTCTTTTACGGTGATCGTTGTATATCCAGTGCAAAGAACTCCCCGTCCCCTCAATTGCACCCGATTCTATACCGTCGAATTGGTCTAAGTCATAGACCGACAACGATCACGACAAAAAAGAATTCCGCCCCTATTCCACCCCTTACACGACCAAAACCGAGCGTTCTTCCCCAAGGAAACGCAGAGCCTCAGCTCGGTATCCAGAGTCGCATCAACGGCGACTCAGTGTCTGAAACGTGCACAAACGGACGCTTACGCCACAACCCGATTCTCAAAGCCTTTTACGACAAACTGATCAACAATGGGAAGCCTCCAAAACTCGCGCTAACAGCCGTGATGCGTGTGCTAATCGTGCTGCTCAACCGCATCCTCAAAACCCCAATTTTGTCCTTGAATGAAAGACCATTGCTGCCCCCTTTTGCGTCCCTCATGCAGGGTCATCGCACACAGAGCTGCCCGCAATTGCCCCTGTCCCGCCAGCGCCTCAGCATAGCCACAGAAACGATAATCCTTCGGATCATCCACCAGCTTTGCTCGCACTGGATTCAAGTCGATATAGGCCGCCACCGTCCGCAGCACCACCGGATCGTCTTCGACAACAGTGCTTTTAAACCGATCGCACCACACCGGGTCATAACGCCGGCAACTGCGATTAAACCAAATCGAAAAACGCTGCTTCAGCGTTTTCATAAATTCGTCGTGTTCTCATCTTTCAGAAAGACAAAAAATCTGCTGAAGTGTCTAAATATGTATTAACGTCTCTTTTTTTTAAAAAACCAATTTGTGCACCGTGGATAAAATCTGCTCAGAGCATCAAAGTGCAATAAGTTTTAGCCCTTCGATTCGGGTAAAGTGGGCATCTCTTGCCAATAGCGTGCAGCCATGCTGCATGGCCATCGCTGCAATCCAGATATCGTTAAGCGGGATACGCTTACCTTCCGCCTCGAGCTGATGAATGACTGCTGCATAAACTCTAGCCGTGGCGAAATTGACATCGATTGCTTGAGTTCGATCAATGATCGCTTCGATCTTAACCTCCTCCTTGGAAGGTCGGCTACACTTGCGCGCGCCAAATTAAAGTTCTCCTACACTGACAGAAGGCAGGTAAACGACTTCGGCCTGATTCATAGCTTCTCTGGCTACATCACTGCCTTGAAAGTAGGCCAGCACGGCGCTGGTATCCAAAACAATCCTAGTATTCATCGATACGCTCGAAGGCCTCGTTTATAGCGCGTTCCATTTTATCAACTTCTCCAGCTTCCATGCATCCGACGAGGTCGTCAAAACGTCCTTTGGGTCGGTCGGTTAGGCTGTCGATGTAATGCGAGACGGCTTCCAGCTTATCCTCTGGGAGGACTTTTAGTTTCTCCATGGCGCTTTCTAATGCAGTCATAATACGTTTAATTTGCCCATTTGCCTCAAAACGGCAAGTCAACTGTCGTCGTCCTCGATTTCGGCTTTGAGTTCATCGAACACCGTGTTTCCCACCTGGGCCGGATGCGTCGCTGTGTAGATCTCCCTGAGCTTTCTAATCGCTACCTGGAAATAGATCTGCGTCGTCGATAAATCAGCGTGATCAAGTGATTGCTGAATCACGCAGAATGGTGACTAAATACACCCTCCCCAAAGAGTGCATTCTTGACTAAATACAACAACGCCTCCACGCCCAGTTACAGAATCCAAAACGATTCCACCAAGACCGACGGATGCTCCTCTACGCAATCACATGGCCGGCCACATGGCTCGAACAACGCGCCCTCCCCATCACCGCCCAACACTACGAGCAGCTCCTCACCGACCGGATCGACGCCATCGTAACACACGGCCAGCCTGAGCGCTACCGAGACTACGTCCCCGCCTACCTACTCAAAACCATCCAGCAATGGTTCAACCATCACGGGGACACCCTCTACGAACAGCTCAAACACATCCGCAACCAACTCCATAGCATCGACATCCTCCTCAACCCCAACCGGTCAAAAAACCGCCCCGAAGACATCGTAACGCCCCTGGCCCAAGCCCACCACATCCTACACCGCCAAAAACGTCGCAAACATCCCCCACAACACGACCCCAACCCCAACCCTCAGCAACTGACCCTTCTATAAAAAAGAAAGGCCCGATGGATAAAACCCATCGGGCCTTTTTCATCGTAAGCCTACGACAAAAATGAGCACAAAATACGACCTCAATCCGGCAAAACCGCCCAAAACTCTACGACGACAATTTGAGCAAAATTACGATGTCAAAAAAAGTGGTAATACCTAATACCTGGAACGGAGGGAGGACTCCGCGGAGGCTACAGCCAAAGCGGAGCACCCCGGGAAGGATGAGAGCAGAGGCGGTGATCCGGTGTCGCAGCGTAAGCAAGCACCTGGCGACGACTGTGCTCGCTGGGGACGTTCGATTGGTTCCGAGGGCAGTGAACTAGAAAAGGAGGATTAAGGTTAAGAGAAGATTTTAGCTTTCAGAGCTAACTATTCATCTAGAATTCTATGTAATAAACTCCATCCTGATATAGAAGATTCCGAGTCACCGCTTCTAGCCAACTCTAATACTTCTAAGAAGCCCGGAGCATGTTTCCGTTTAATACCCTGATTGTAAGTCATATTGAGGTTAACAATAATTTCCTGAACCAAACTTCTGTAGTCTTTTTCAGGATATTCAGGTTCGTCAATTATTACATCCTGCAACCGATCAAATTCAAGCAAGATGTCCTCTTCTGAAAGCCTTCCTTCATTCCATCCTGCTACTGCACGGATGGACTCTTCTATTAACCAAAGATACTTATCATTTGAGATCATTTTACATGTATCTTTTCAATGGTTCGCCGCAAATGGTTAACTACTTCAATCGTTTCACCTCCAGACTTACTCGTTTGACGATATATAACTCGTAACGTGTCTGACTCAAATATGTCCAAGGCCCTACTTGGGTTTCTACCAGTTAACTGACTGAATACAGAGGTGGCAGACTGACTCGCTTTAAAGTGCGTGAAAAACTGAATATAGCCGCCAGATTTACCAGATTTTATCCACTTAAACGTGTTTTTCGCAGCAGTTCCAATTCCCTTCAAAGGTCCAGCAGGACCTGGTGAAATAAAGTTAGCTGCTGGATGAACTCCACCCATCACTCTCGTGTTCTGTTCTACTCTCTCACTGTATAAATAAGGTGCCGTTGGAGAAGAATTCGCCTCAATATAAGATGATAAAAAAGCACAGCCATCCCATAAGACCTGATGGCGGAGATCAAACCTGAGTATTGATGGGCTGTAGCGGTTGATCGTGTCTA
>JABSRG010000126.1 GCA_013215165.1 Opitutales bacterium
CGGTGCTTTGTCGCCGCCGGTGGCCTGTTGCTTGGGCGGTCGTTCCAATCGATACGCAAACCGCGAGCCGACAGAGCGGCTCAACAACAACAGAGGCAGTTGGGGCAATCTCCCCGCTGTTTCAATTGCACCCCTATTGATTGCGGCTCCGTTATTCTGGGGGGCGCCGCAATTTTTTTTGGGAGCTCACAGGCTCAACGAAATCTTGATTTTCCAAATCAAGATTTGAACAAAATCCGAGCTCGGACTTCTTAGAAATCTATGGCGAGACTTCTTTTTCGGCTCATCGGACTGAGCCTCATCTTGATCATCTATTTGAACTGCCGCTCCCGAGCTCAGGGAATTGATTTTCAGGGAATGCTCAATGAGCGCCTGGGTACGGTTGTGATCGTCGATTACTCTGTTCAAAGCGAAGAGGACCGCAGTTCAAAAGTCATCGCTGGTCTCGTCATGGACGCGGGATCTGGCCAGGTGTTGTTAGCTAACAATGCCATCCCTAACTGGGTGCCACCTTCCGACATCGTCGAGATCAAGGCGTATCTGCCGGGTAACAGCGAAGACGATTTCGAAGCGACATACCTCGGCTATGATCCCGTCACTCAATGGCACGTGATCGTCGTGGAAGAGGCGCTTCGCGAACGGCTGCGCAGCATTACAGATTTCGAATCCGGGGAACTTGAGTTGGGTCAACGCATGTGGGGGATCGGCATTCAACCTCAGTCGCTCAATTATATTCCTTACCTGCTCCAGTCGACCAAGGGCATCCAGCTCAAACTACCTTGGTTAGTCGACGTATCCCAACATGAAGTCGCGGCACCTGGAGGCCCGGTGTTTGACACCGAGGGACGCTGGATTGGCATGGGACTCTCTGCACTCGCTCAAAACTACACCATTCGCATGGCTGGCCGCACATTTCCTTCGAGCCTGACTAACGAAAATGAGTCTTCCATCGTGTTGCTCGCAAATGAAGTTATGAAGCACTGGGAGCGAATCGAATTCGACTCCGGTACAGCGCCTTCCGGATGGCTCGGGATTGTCGGTATGCAGCCGGTGGAAAATGCCGTGGCCGAGTTCCTCAACCTCGGCGACCAGGGTGCCATTGTTATCACCGATATTGTCGAAGGCAGCGCCGCTGAAGCCGCGGGTTTCGAAGGACGAGACATCATTGTATCTGTAGACGGCGAGCCCCTCAGCAAATTCTATCCGCTCAACATCACTGTCCGCGATTTCGAGATGACCGTATCTTCGTTGGCTCCAGGCGAAACCGCTACCTTCGGGGTCATGCGAGGAGAAGAATCCTTAGAACTGACAGTAACGCTCTTAGAGCGCCCGAGACAATTTCGCGATGCAGAGCGCGTCTACTACAAAGAACTCGGCTTCTCAATTCGCCCCAAGTTGACTTCCGACGGCTTTAGCCGCCGCAGCTACACCCGGGAAGCTGAGGGCGCGGTGGTGCGCTTTGTCAGGGAAAACAGCACAGCGCACTCAGCTGGTATGCAAGTGGGCGACTGGATACTTGAGATCAACGGAGACGTGGTCCCAGACTACACGACAGCCCAAACCCTTCTCGAACAAGTTCAAGAAACCCCAGCTGCGGAGGAATACGTCGTTCTCGTCGACCGCGCCGGCGAGACGCAAATTCTCCGCATCAAGCGGTAGGTTATGCTGGAGTCCGTTAGGTGCCATCATACTAGTCTTCAACTTTAACGAGTAGTGTTTGTTAAATACCTATGACTTCTTGCGGTTCTGTAAATTCTCGTTCTATCCTGGCCAAACAGTCGGGTGTCTCGGCGAAACTTTTGCTTAAGAGGACTGAGAAGGTTAGTTATCAGTATTAGGCCAAGCAATGGAGATCAGGAAGCAGACTCTTCTTGATAAATATGGACGTCGCGCTGTGGGAATGGGATGGTGAGGCCGGCGTTTTCGACTGCTGTCTTTAGCGCGGGTCGAGCGTCGAAAAAGAAGGCCCAATAGTCATCAGTTTTGACGAAAGCCCGGACTAGGAAGTCAACGGAGCTACTGCCCAGATCGACGACGGCCACCACGTTGGCTTCGTCTTGGAGAATACGAGGGTCCTCTTTCAGAACTGCTTCCATGGCTTCTTTACCTGCGGCAATATTATCGGAGTAAGATATCCCTATGGAGATTTCCACCGCGCGGATTTCGCTGGCTGTGTAGTTGGTGAGGTTTCCGTTGGCGAGGGGGCCATTCGGGAGGATGAGAATGCGTTTGTCGAAAGTCTCGAGTTTTGTGACGAAAATACCGATATCGATCACCTCACCTTCCAAGCCCTGAGAACCAATGTAGTCTCCGATTTTAAAAGGACGGAATATGAGAATCATCACCCCGCCAGCAAAGTTGGACAAACTTCCCTGGAGTGCCAGACCGACCGCCAAACTTGCCGCACCGATTACCGCGACAAATGAGGTCGTTTCTATGCCCAAAATAGAAGCGATGCTGAGGACGAGCAGGACTTTTAGTAGGATACTGACTAGGTTGGACAAGAAGGTAGCGAGGGTCTTGTCAGGGACAGTTTTGGTTGAGTATTGGTTTGTGAAATTGACGATGCGTCGGATGAACCAGAGGCCGACAATCAGGGCAAGCAGGGCAAGCAGCACTTTGCCGCCGTAAGCAGCAACAAGAGCGAAGATGTAGTCGATACTTTCAGCGAGAGCAGTCTTGATGTCTTTCATGCTGCGACACAATTGTATCGCTCAGAGCTTACAAGGAGATAAGTTCGGTTTTGCCATATCCGGGTTTGAAGTCGTTGTCGTTCTTTGACTTAGATTGGGCTTGGAACTTCTATTTTTAATCCACAGCCATCCCATAGGGATGCGCTAAAAAATTAAAAAGTGGTTGGCTTTGGCGGACTTCCGATCAAGGAAGTCAGT
>JABSRG010000127.1 GCA_013215165.1 Opitutales bacterium
AGCATCTCGTTTTTCCATGCCTGAAAGGATGAATGATGCATGGGTGAAAGTCATGTATTATATTAGCGAGTTAATAAACGATAAGACTGCTCTCATTACCGGGAGCACAGAAGGCATTGGTTTTGTTATCGCCGAATCACTGGGAATGAAGGAGCGTCCGTAATAATCAACGCTCGAAAAGCAGACTCGGTAGCGCAAGCTGTCGAATCCCCAAAGGCAACGACTGGAGGCAAAACTATCGGCTTTGCTGGAGACCTATCTCAGACTACGATTGCTGATGCTCTTGCCGTCCTGTGGAGGCAGTACCTATCTTTTGCGATTCAAAGATCGGCTAGACGAATCTATGATTTTGGCTCATAGATTCATGATTAAAGACCATTTTTATTTCTCGAAAGGCTCTGGTATCCTTTGCGACTTAAGGAATTTACCGGGGTGCTTGTCCGATTGAGGGCGAGTGCCTCAAAACACTTTTGGTAACTACTTTAACGAAGAAAGATAGACCGTGATTGAGAGCCAGACCCTTACTGATGAGATAAGCCGCTTTGATGAAGAGCGGGTCGATTTTGCGTATTCCATAAATAGCATTCGTTTCGATGAGGACTATCGCCCTGCGAGCAACACGCGGATCACGACCAATTTTGCCAATTTGGCCCGGGGGGAGAACCGGGAAAGAAATTTGCGCAATGCGCTTGAAATGGTGGACAAGCGCTTCAATTCAATGGCCCATTGGGACAATCCAAGGCGTGATCGTTACTCGGTTGAGCTGGATATTATTTCGGTCGATGTGGACATCGAGGGTAAGGGTCAGGCATTTCCGTCTATAGAGATATTGAAGCCGCGCATACTCGATAAAAAGACCGGCAAGTCTTTCGAGGGCATAGTCGGGAATAATTTTTCCTCCTATGTGCGTGACTACGATTTTAGTATCTTGCTCCGCCGATACAACGAGGGGCGTTCTAGTTTTGGAGTTCCCGAAGATTTTGGTGCCCTACACGGTAAGCTTTTTAGAGATTTCCTTAGGTCCGATGCTTACAGAGAGAATTTCCCAAAACTGCCGGTGATCTGTTTGAGTGTTTCGGAGAGTAAGACCTACTGTCGCGTGGAAAACCGGCATCCTGTGTTAGGAGTCGAGTACGTTCCAAATGAGACATCTTTGACGGAGCGGTATTTTAAACAAATGGGTCTGCAGGTACGCTATTTCATGCCTGCCGACAGTGTGGCTCCCTTGGCATTCTACTACATTGGAGATTTGCTCGGCGATTACACAAATCTGGAGTTGATTGGCACCATCAGCACGATGGAAACTTTTCAGAAGATCTATCGTCCGGAGATCTATAACGCGAATTCGGTAGCAGGCGTCCAATTCAAGCCGAGCCTGACTCAATCAGACCACTCACTGACCCAGATCGTATACGACCGCGAGGAGCGAAGCAGGCTGGCGACGGTCCAGGGTGCGTTCGCCGAGGAGCATTTCATCAAACCCTATCAATCAATCCTCAACCATTGGTCCGAAAACTACGCAGTGTAGTCACGGATTTAAGGACATATTTATCATGAAAACACTACTCCCCACATCGACTGCCGGTAGCTTGCCGAAACCGTCCTGGCTCGCTGAGCCGGAGAAACTTTGGTCTCCTTGGAAACTTGAAGGGGATCAACTCCTCGATGGTAAAAAGGATGCCCTGCGCCTCATATTGCACGAGCAGAGTCAGGCCGGAATTGATATCGTCAGTGATGGTGAGCAGACACGCCAACACTTTGTTACGACTTTTATTGAGCACCTGGATGGTGTGGACTTTGAAAAGCGAGAAACTGTAAAAATCCGCGATCGCTATGAGGCGAGTGTGCCTACAGTTACTGGTCCTGTGAGTCGGCCAAACTCTGTCTTCGTCGAGGACGCCCGATTTTTGCGTCAGCAAACGGATCAGCAAATCAAGTGGGCGCTGCCAGGACCGATGACCATGGTGGATACGCTCTACGACGCGCATTACAAAAGCCGAGAAAAACTGGCCTGGGAATTTGCTAAGATCCTCAATCAAGAGGCCAAGGAACTGGAAGCGGTCGGTGTGGATATCATCCAATTTGATGAGCCCGCATTTAATGTCTTTTTTGAGGAAGTAAATGCTTGGGGCATCGCCTGCCTTGAGCGCGCAATCGAGGGCCTTGAGTGCGAAACAGCAGTCCATATCTGCTACGGCTACGGTATCAAGGCGAACACTGACTGGAAAAAGACCCTAGGCTCTGAATGGCGTCAGTATGAAGAGGTGTTCCCAAAGCTGAGAGAGTCGAACATCGATATGGTCTCCTTAGAATGCCACAACTCTCACGTGCCCATGGAACTCATCGAATTGATCCGCGGCAAGAAGGTGATGGTCGGAGCGATCGACGTGGCGAGCGACCAGGTCGAAACAGCCGAAGAAGTGGCTGCGACACTGCGAGAAGCGCTTAAATATGTGGATGCCGATAAATTGTATCCGTGCACGAATTGTGGCATGGCACCCATTCCCCGCGAGCTAGCAAGGGGTAAGCTCAACGCGCTTCGCGCCGGTGCGGAGATCGTGAGGAAGGAACTCTCGGCCTGATAGATATACAGGTCTTTGGTTTCAATGAGTAGTATTTGGTCTGTGCCGATGATTTTTTTTCGGGTTGTCACTCCTCGGCTCCGGCGATTGTAGCTGAGGCGCTCTGTCGCCTCACCCCCTGCGGTGTGGATCGGGGTGCAATTGAAACAGCGGGGAGATTGCCCCAACTGCCTCTTTTGTTGTTGAGCCGCTCTGTCGGCTCGCGGGTTGCGTATCGGTTGGAACGACCACCCAAGCAACAGGCCACCGGCGGCGACAAAGCACCGCCCTCCAGCGGTTTTCGTATCTCGTCTCGTTGTCGCTATCG
>JABSRG010000128.1 GCA_013215165.1 Opitutales bacterium
ACTGACTTCCTTGATCGGAAGTCCGCCAAAGCCAACCACTTTTTAATTTTTTAGCGCATCCCTATGGGATGGCTGTGTATTTTATTTAGCCGCGTCACGTTTTTTCGCCTCGGCGATTACGTCCTCAGCGACGTTACGGGGCACGGGTGCGTATTGAGCAAACTCCATAGAGAATTGGCCGCGTCCGGACGTCATGGTGCGTAATGAACCAATATATCCGAACATCTCAGAGAGTG
The DNA here is from genome assembly GCA_013215165.1 of Opitutales bacterium. NCBI lineage: Bacteria > Pseudomonadati > Verrucomicrobiota > Opitutia > Opitutales > Opitutales bacterium. The sequence continues at coordinate 237 of JABSRG010000128.1, forward strand.
GACATTCCGCCTTAATACGGACTGCCGTTGCAGTAGGCTCCTGGCTCTTAATCATACCACGACGACGATTGAGATCTCCAATGACATCACCAATGTGATCCTCTGGGGTGAAGACGTCCACATTCATGATGGGCTCAAGGAGCTGTGGATTTGCCTTAGGAATCGATTGGCGGTATGCAGCCTTCGCCGCGATTTCAAAAGCGACTGCAGATGAGTCCACAGAGTGGAATGCTCCGTCTAAAAGATCCACCTTTACGTCCACTGTAGGATAACCAGCCAGAACGCCACGATCCATAGATAGACGGAAACCCTTTTCTACCGCAGGCCAGAATTCGCGAGGCACGTTTCCACCAACAACTTTAGACTCGAACTCAAAGCCCGTTCCAGCTTCGCCCGGAGTGATCGCGTATTCGATTTTCGCGAACTGTCCAGATCCGCCAGACTGTTTCTTGTGTTGGTATGAGTCGTTGACTGGTGTTGTGATAGACTCGCGGTAGGCAACCTGCGGTTTGCCGACCTCAACCTCGACATTGTAAGTCCGCTTAAGGATATCGACTTTAATATCGAGGTGAAGCTCACCCATCCCCTTGAGGATGGTCTCGCCTGATTCCTCGTCGGTCTCAACGCGAAATGAGGGGTCTTCAGCGATCATCTTACCTAGAGCCACACCAAGCTTCTCGGCATTGCTCTTATCTTTTGGCGATACTGCTATCGAGATGACTGGATCTGGAAACACCATAGGCTCCAGCGTTGCCGGCTGATCGGGATCAGCCAGTGTATGACCTGTTTGGGTATTTTTCATACCCAAGAGCGCTACAATATCGCCTGCTTGGGCAGAATCGACTTCTTCGCGATTGTCAGCATGCATCTCAACGATGCGTCCGATCCGCTCCGTCTTACCAGTGTAAGTGTTCAGCACCGATTGTCCCTTGTTCAAGACACCAGAGTAAATGCGAACAAAAGTCAGAGCGCCATACTTGTCGTCCATAATTTTGAACGCCAGGGCACGGAGTGGCTTACTCGGATCTACTTCAGCACTACCTCCTGTTTCATTACCTTCGAGATCGATCTCTGGCTGTGGGTTCACCTCAGTTGGGTTCGGCAAGTAATCGACGACACCGTCGAGAATGAGCTGCACTCCCTTATTCTTGAAAGAAGAGCCACAATAGGTCGGAAAGAAAGCAAGCTCGATAGTTCCCTTGCGAATGAGACGCTTGAGCGTGTCGATCTCGGGCTCCTCACCCATAAGATAGCTCTCCATTACATCATCGTCCATTTCGACTGCAGTTTCTACAAGCGTCTCGCGCCACTCTTCGACGTCATCCTTCATATCTTCTGGGACGTCCTTAATTTCATAATTGAGGGGATCACCAGAGTCATCCCAGATCCAAGCCTTGCGTGTGAGCAGATCGACGACTCCCTGAAGGTCGCTCTCGGTGCCGATCGGCAAAACCATGACAAGCGGCTTAGCAGCAAGGACATCTTCGACCTGCTTGACTACTCGATAGAAATCAGCGCCGACACGGTCGAGCTTGTTAATATAAATAAGACGAGAGACCTTTGAATCATTTGCGTAGCGCCAGTTTGTTTCTGACTGAGGCTCTACCCCACCCGAACCACAAAATACACCGATACCGCCGTCGAGAACTTTGAGTGAACGGTATACCTCGATAGTGAAGTCCACGTGGCCTGGGGTATCGATGATGTTAAAACGGTGGTCGTCCCAGAAGCAAGTCGTGGCAGCAGACTGAATAGTGATGCCACGTTCGCGCTCTTGGTCCATGAAGTCGGTCGTCGCCGCGCCGTCGTGCACCTCACCTATTTTGTGGATGCGGCCGGTAAGACGAAGAATCCGCTCAGTCGTTGTTGTTTTGCCCGCGTCAACGTGGGCAAATATCCCGATATTTCTATACTTGGATAGGTCGGTGCTCATTGTGTTTTGGGTTGTCTATATGTGAGAGGAAAGGTCACTGCTACAAGAGCTGTAGCTTAAGATAAAAACCGACCACAATGCTCTACTGAGCTTAAAGTGCACGAAAAAAAGCATCTCGAGCTACAAAACATAGAAAGAAATCCACAGCCATCCCATAGGGATGCGCTAAAAAATTAAAAAGTGGTTGGCTCTGGCGGACTTCCGATCAAGGAAGTCAGT
>JABSRG010000129.1 GCA_013215165.1 Opitutales bacterium
GTCATATACGAATGCGTGAACAAGAAGGCAGCGCTTGAGACAGGACTCCTTTCTGCACCGAAGCCTGGTAAGCTTCAATAAAGAGTGCGTATGGAAGTCAGACTGACTTGGACTCCTCAATCAATGCCAACTTCTGCTTGCTACTAAACCTTACAACCATCACACAAAGTTGAAACTTTGAATCTAATTGACAAACCGCCTTCTCATGGAAGGCGATGGCGATAACCCTTTACAGGGCACATGACCTTTAGTGTCTACAATTATATTCCTACCCTTTTTAAAATCTCCGCAGCATAATGTCATCTTTGGCATTAGATGAGTAATGAGTAAGTATTTGATCAAAGATTATCCCAGTCGCACACTTCCTACTGATAGTCACTGAGTAGAAAACTGCCGTTTCAATTTCAACAACCAACCCACACCAGTGGGGCAGAAAATACCCAGCCTGAGTGAGAAGCGATATAATAGGACATTGGTATCTGAAAGATCTAGGAGAACCTTTTCTGAATATCTTGAACTGCGATCCGAGCGAGCGTGAGAAAATTGTGCGCGAACTGAAGGAGCGCTATGACCGCAGCTACTTTCATGAAGAATATCTCTCAGGTCGGGACGAGGTAGAAAGGACATTGTATCGGCTCTTTAAAGACAGAGGTGGAAAACCGCAGATAGAAAGACCGGTTTATTGCTTCTTGGGGTTAAACCCATCTGAGCTAATTTATAGTCGCCGCGAATATTATGATTTCAAATTCTTCAAGATCGAGGACATACCCAGTGAAGTAATTTCATTCACTTACCCAGGAAGTATCGCCTCAATCCAGATAGCTGAGCAAGAAAGAGCGAAAGAGTTTCGATCTGCCTACCATGGGAAACTCTATCTGAAAGACGAAATTCACGATGCAATCGAGGAGTTCGGTATGCCTGGAATCGATTTCATTCCGATTGGGTCTCGGCAGCATGATGTATTGGTAGAGGCTCAGGTTTGGAGTATATCCATATTCGATGAGATTGATGAAGTCTCCGATGTGGAAGCGTCCTTCCTACCCTGGATTACCAATCCACCGAAAGAACGTGCCGGCCTCAAGAAAGACTAGGTTTCAGATAAAAAAATTTCCTTCTGTGCACTTATCCATTAGCGCTGGACGGTAGTAGGTTGGGCGCCCTGGCCAAGCAGGACATCACCCCAAAACTGGTGTGCCATCAAGCTAGCGCCGATACTGATAAGAGACGTTTTGTTGCTCGAGTGCTGCGAGCATGAGGCGTTGCCAGGCGTCTTGATACGCCATGATGGCGTCCTCATCTACGGGGGTAATGAGGGCTACGGAGTCGTCCGCGGGGAGAAAAAAAGTCACGCAAAACAGGTTCCAGCGCATCCAAGGAAAATAGCTGGTCCTTATGGTCGTAGAACGAACGGACGATACGTGACATATTGATGCCCTTTCGGCCCCCGGGGTAGGGGACAGATCCAAGTATAGACGCCTCGAGCGTGATCTCGGAGTCACCAGGCCGTGCAAACCTGAGCGGGAGTCGAAAATTCGACACGCCCACTTGAGCTATCGGCGCATCGGCCTTCACAACCGCAGGACGCCCATTATTTTTGGGGTCGGGCAGCGTCTCCCTGTATGCATCGTCCGTCGCAAACTGCGCGTCATAGGCGCGATTCAGTGACGATGTTGGAGGCATTGGATGAGTATCGTTGGACATGAGAAACCTCCAAAGATGTCCAAGGCCTCGATGACATGCAAGATTCGAGGCGCATTTGAATCGGGCCATGCATATTGTTCAATTTGCCCTTCAGCGCGATAGAGCTCAGCCTTCCAGTGGCTTCTATGATTGATCGGGAGGGCCACGCTTTATCGTGACGCATTGCCCAAAAGGCCCGATAGTCCAACCACTTCGGAGTTTCCCACAGGGCAACTGGGAGCGCCAAGTTCCAGCTAGGCTACAAGTGCCCAAACTAACCAGAACCTCCGCAAAGCGACAAAGGGCTCAAGTTAGCAACTGGACTCATTCACAGCCGGGCTTCTTCACATCAGGCTTCAGCGGCTTCACAGCAACCTTACGGGTGAGACCAGATCCAAGGAAAGCTGATTTTGAACCCAGATCATATACGTAGAGTGATGGCGAGAGCCATTGCTTGACCAGGGCTTTAACCCGCTCGACGGCAATCGCTCGCGCGATCACCCTACAAAACATCCGTGTGCCTCGCACCTCTGGTCCCATGGCGTCATCCAAAGCTCGTTGAGTTGGGATGTCGTTGGAACCCGAAACATAAACCAATCAATCAAC
>JABSRG010000130.1 GCA_013215165.1 Opitutales bacterium
AGATCATTTCATGCTTCCAACACCCACATGCCAAATACGCCGCATGAAGTCACCTTTTGCATTAGCGGAGTAATAAGTGTAAGTTTATGATATTTATTCTTAGACTTATTTAATTAAGGTTATTCTTTTCCACTCGAGATTTCCTTGGCTAATAACAGGATTTCAGCCTTATCACTCAGTCCATCGATAAAGCCTGAACCTAGATAGTGTGTCTTCGCACGGGATCTTGGCTTCGTAGGAGGTTTCTAGGAATATGCAATCGGCTCAGAGCCTTCTTCCAGCAACTGAATAAGCTGCTTATAGATATAGAGGCGCTCTTTCCGTTTTCCCTTCACGTCTATCACAATACCCAATTCCCCTAGTTGCTTCAGTAGTGATCGCGTCGTTTGGGGCGTTAACTCCAGTGCTTTCGCCGCATCATTGGCAGAAATGATAGCGTGTTTGCATAGAACATCGTGTAATTTACGCGCGTTAATCGCTGCTCGTTTGAGGGTATGAATACGGCGACGGTCTTCCTCGAATAATGCAGCTATGTTGCGGCTAGTCATCACCACTTGCTCTGCGGTTTCTGCCACTCCTTGCAGGAAGAAATCGAGCCAGCCTTCCCAGTCGCCACTTTGCCTAACTGCGTCTAAGCGTCTGTAATACTCCGAACGGTTGTTTTTGAAGAAAAGGCTCAGATAGAGCCATGGCTGCTTCATTTCACCCATCAGCATCAAAAAGAAGGTGATGAGCAATCGTCCGATACGACCATTGCCATCTAAAAATGGGTGGATCGTCTCAAACTGCACGTGAATCAAGCCTGCATCAATTAACGAGCTGTATGGACGCTCTTCGATATGTAGGTATTTTTCCAATGCATCTAAGCATTCCATTAGCCGCTCTGGCTCTGGCGGGACAAAATGTGCGTTGCCGGGCCTAGAGCCGCCAATCCAGTTCTGAGTGCGGCGAAACTCTCCGGGCTGCTTGTTAGCGCCGCGTGCGTCGGTGAGAAGCTTTTCATGCATTTCCCGGATCAGCCTTAATGAAAGAGGGAAGCCTTCTTGAATGCGCTTTAAGCCATGTTCAAATGCAGCCACATAGCGCGATACTTCGACCACATCATCAATTGGAACGCCGGCCTGATCTTCACTCTCATAGATCAATAAGTCCGAGAGTGAGGATTGTGTGCCTTCGATTTGTGACGAAAGCACGGCTTCTTTTCTTACGTAATAATACAAAAACAGGCTACTGTAAGGGAGCACATCAGCTACACCGTCTAACCTTCCCATCGCTTTGGTGGCCTTCACAATTAGCGGCTGTAGCTGTTTTAGGTCAATGGGAGGCTCTGGAGGGAGCGCAGGCGGCATGAATGCCTGATAACGCTCTCCGGCAGTGTTGATCGTAATATAGGTTCCTAAACGGGACATGCAGTAACTTTACTTTTTGATCTATTAAAAGTAAGAATAGATGGATAAAATTACTTTATCAAGAGGTTAGGCAGTATTTTTTGCTCTTTTGGTTATTAAAAGTAATTTTATTGAAATAATTCTGCTTTATTGGTGGCTGTTCGCCGCATGGTTACATTCCATCTAAGGGGGACACCATAGCGCAGCGCAAGGGTGTCCCCCATCTTCCGCAGCGTCTTCGTTTGCACTTCGAGCTTCGTGCAGACCGGGTGATTCCCCTCCCTTGCGCTTTGCCTCCCCGATCTCGGCGATGGCCAGGTTTTCACGCGCGCGATGCGTCGCGCAAGGGCGCATCATGACCAACTCGATGAAACATGTTCAGCTCATTGATGTGCGTGGAAAACAGCAGCAGCGTTGTTCCTTCACGCCGGAGCAATTCGCAAAATTGCTCTCGGTCGCCGGGGAGCGACGGATCAACTATCAAATGGCCGCTTATACCGGATTAAGGTTATCAGAACTCAGTAATTCTTGTTCGCGCTGATTTGCACCTCGATGTTGACGTTCCCTTTGTCAAAGCGAGGTCATCTACTACCAAGAATAAACAAGACGCGGTCATCCCAATGCATCCTCAGCTCGCGGAAGCGCTCAAGGCGCATTGTGGCGAAGATATGACACCCGGCGATAAAGTGCTTGATCTTACTACACACGCGGAAAGGCCCCTTTATCGGGATACGGAAGCCGTATGCATATGCATCCCGAGAATGGATGAGTTGGGAAGGAAGCGCGATTTTCATTCTTTCCGAGGCACATTTGCCACGGCGCTCGTTGCAAACGGAACTTATCAGCGGGT
>JABSRG010000131.1 GCA_013215165.1 Opitutales bacterium
ACCCGCTGATAAGTTCCGTTTGCAACGAGCGCCGTGGCAAATGTGCCTCGGAAAGAATGAAAATCGCGCTTCCTTCCTAACTCATCCATCCGTGGAATGTCCGCCGCTTCCATATCACGATACAGAGGCCGTTCCGCATGCGTTGTTAAATCGAGCACCTTGGCGGTAGGCTTCATGTCATCGCCGCAATGCGCTATTAGGGCTTCGGCAAGCTGTGGATGCAGCGGGATGACGGCATCTTGCTTATTCTTGGTGGTGTATGATCTGGCTTTGACGAAGGGAACATCAACATCGAGATGCAAATCTGCACGGACAAGATTACTCAGCTCCGATACTCTCAGCCCAGTGTAAGCGGCCATCTGATAGTTTATGCCTCGATCCCCAGAGACCGAAAGTAGCTTAGCAAATTGTTCAGGAGTAAAAGAGCAGCGCTTCTGCTGTTTGCCGCGCACATAAATGAGTTGAACGTTTTTCAACGGGTTGGCGACAATGCGCCCTTGCGCAACCATCCAGTTCATCATGCCGGAGACGGAATTCAGATATTCGTTCAAGGTTTTGGGTGCACGATCCAGCTTCGAACGCCAGCTCGTAAACGAGTCTGGCCGAACATCGATTGGAACCAACCATTTGCATTCCTTGATAAGCCGCAAGATCATCGCTTTCGTCGCAGCCGTATATTGCTCAACGCGCCCCTTCGTGATGAGGTCAGCGATGTAATCCTCCAGATGCTCCGCAAGCGGACGTTTGGCTGAATCACGCTGAATCTTGGGAGCGATTATGCCCGCACGCTCACGTTCTTTTTCGGTAATGATGTCTTGCAGCTTTTTTTCAGCTACGCGTTTGTCGCTGGTGCCAAGTGAGACTTCGGTGATTTTAAACTCACCTTGGAGTTTGTATCGCCCGCGATATATTCGACCGGACACCATTTTTCCATTCTGTCTACGTTTGGGTTTAAATACGTGTTATACCATGTTGATTTAAAAGGTTTTAGGCCGCGAAGCCTTGAGGGATTCGAGATAAGCGTTGAGGTCGCTTTCAAAAAAGCGAGTGGAGTCACCGGCTTTCACAGGTGGAGCCAACAGGTTGCTTGCCACAAGGCGATAAACCGAGCGCGACGAACTAGAAAGGCGCTCACTCATTGTGGTAATATCTAAAATATCTCTTTCGATGCGATCTTTTCCATCGGATTTTGACTTGAAGGTGAAAATTTAACGACCGCGTGATTTCGTATGGCCACGAGATGCATTTCGAGACCTGGGCTTCGGGCCAGAAGGAATCTTACGCACTGGCTGCCTGGGTGGCTCACGGGTGATTACAACGGGAGCAGGCCCTTTATTGGCGAGCATATCGGTTTCACGATCAAACATGTAATCGAGATTAAACGCCTGATTGGAAACAATGCCACTAAGCCCCGACATCAGCGACCTCCTTTCGATTTCCATTCGTCGTCTGAGCCGCGCGAATCTCGAGCGGAACGAGTAGAATTCCCTTGTCGCTTTCTTTGATCTGGAAGTAGCGGATAGTTTCAACCCGCGCATATATCTCTTCGGGCAACTTGAGCGTGCCATTCTTTTTAAGTTCGATGATAGTCATAAACAATTAAGGTTCATGCCTATACACGACGAATGGCGTCATTTTGTTCGGGCAAATAGAAGAATAGCTCGCATACACGTTCAAACCCTTCGTAATCATGAACGGCCCATTCTTCCGCATTCGCAATCTTGGACTTTTCCAGCATTGCTTTAACGTAATCAAAGACAGCGTCAGCGCCGTCATTTAACTCTACCCAACACCCATGCAAAATCCCAGCATTATAGCTCGCTAAACATGCAACATAGATTCGGGGTGTAGTAATCATATTGTTCATTTTTATCCTCTCCTAATGGCTAATGGTTATCACAGCAGACGCGAAGCGGCATGCATCGCGCGCGTGAAAACCTGGCCATCGACGAGATCGGGGAGGCAAAGCGCAAGGGAGGGGAATCACCCGGTCTGCACAAAGCGCGAAGTGCAAACGAAGACGCTGCGGAAGATGGGGGACACCCTTGCGCTGCGCTAGGGGCGGCGCCCCCTAGGAACCTGTTTATTAACTCGCTAATATAATACATGACTTTCACCCATGCATCATTCATCCTTTCAGGCATGGAAAAACGAGATG
>JABSRG010000132.1 GCA_013215165.1 Opitutales bacterium
ACTTCGCCAAATTGAAGGGTATTCATGCAACTATCATCCTTCTAGAGGATAATCATAAACACCTAATAAAAAAATACTTATCTGTGTGTATCTGCGTAATCTGTGGTCCAGGAAAAATTAGAATCCCTATGGGATGACTGTGGTCATAAAATGGAAATTGCCGACGTTTCGTGCGAAACGATACACGTCTCAGCTTCCGTTGACCTTTTCGACAGATCCCCCTTAAACACCGGATTCTATCTGGGTATTCGGAAGGCTGATACTCAAATCGCCCTTTTTGCAGAAAAAATGTAGCAGTCTCTTAAAAATTGATTAAACCATTAATTATCAATATTTTAAGTAACTTTAAAAGGGCGACTATTTATCGGGCATCCGAAAGCAGGTCGCCGCAGCGCAATCCTTTATACAATCCTTCAGAATTGCCACCTGTCCGGCCACAACCCCCAAGAGTATCTGCTCGACGTGCTCAACCGCCTCGCTCGTGCAGATCGTAGCGACCCCGAGTTCATCTCCAGCCTGACTCCGAAAAACTGGAAGCCAGCTGCTAGTCAATGAGGTGCTCTAAGGGACGCTTACTCCCAAATGGCATTGTTACCCATTAGCAAATGAGAACGTGAAACAAATTCCGTTTTCTTCTATAGCCAATCCACTTTCAACACAAAGCACCTCACCTTCCTGAGGTAAACTAAAAATCTCTTGGCCCCTTCAGCTGCCAATCCTTCAGGCTTTTCTCAAAATCGAATTTAAACTCGAAACCATGATCAATAAGCCATTGTGGCACGATATGTGTCGACATTGCCGCCTTGCGGACCCTCTTGGGATGAATTGCCGAATTTCCTCGTGTAAGAACCTGAACCAAATACGCGGCTGGTATCAGTAACCATAACGGCAGCGGTATCGTGCGGGAGCGTTTGCCCAACACTCGTTCGGCATGCTCCACCAGCTCGCTCAGCGGCTCTGTCGGGTGTTCGACGTAATTGTAGCGGATAATCCGCTCCGTCCGCGCCATCGTGAATTCCATACTGTCCAACAGGCCCTCGATATAGGCATAACTCTTGAAAATCTGGGAATTCCCTGGAAAAAAGAAAATTCCCTGTTTCACAGCCCGGATCATCCGCAGGATATTCCCCGGATCGCCCGGACCGTAGACCACCCCCGGCCGACAGGTCACCAATCGGCGTGAAGGATCGGCCACTGCCCAGCGTTCATGAATCAGCTCCGCTGCAAGCTTGGAAATCCCATAACCGGAACTCGGATACAAGGGTGCCGTCTCGTCCGTCGCGCCTTGCGTCTCCCCGTAAACTGCGATCGACGAGGTAAAAAAAATATTCTGGATACCCACATCCTCGGCAAAGGCTGTAACGTGCTCGGCCCCAGGGATGTTCGTGTCAAAATACTCTTGAAAGGCATGTCCTGGTTCCCGATGCACTGCTGAAAAGTGAAAAATCCAGCTCCCCGCCGACGGCACAGCCGCATCCATCGCACCGGCCAATTGCTCGATCACAGGTTCGCGGACGTCACAACGCACAAACTCCATCCCTTCAGGCAGCTTCGCTGCCGGATTCCTAGTGTCGGACAAAACAATTCGGTCGAACCATCCCAGAAGCCGCTTCCAGGTCCGCTCACCGATATATCCGCTTCCTCCGAAAAAAATAGCTGTCTTCATGGTTGTCTTTGCCGCGAGAGATCAAGTCCGATTTCCTGCTCGATATACCCAACCATCTTCTCAAGAAAAATCTCCTCAGAAAACCCTTCTGCCGCTTGTCGGATTTCTGACGGTATCCAGGTCTGTTTCTCAAACTCTGATATTGCTGCAGCAAGACTTTCAGCAGTTGCTTCATAAAAAAACAATCCCGATTTACCTGCAACCACAGTCTCAAGCGCACCGCCACCCCCATAGGCTAAAACCGGTTTCCCGCAAGCCATAGCCTCAACAGGAGTGATCCCAAAATCCTCTAGTCCGGGAAAAACGAAAGCGTAGCAGTTCTGCATCAACTGCGTGACTTCATCATCTGAGACACGGCCTCTAAATTGTACAGTAGGACCCGCCAACGATCTAAGGCGCGCTTCATCGGGAC
>JABSRG010000133.1 GCA_013215165.1 Opitutales bacterium
GCGGGAAATCCGCACGTCCGGTTCGATGAGGGGGAGCAACAAGTTGGCGAAAGCCGCTTGTTGCTCTCTACTCTACTATTTTACCGAAGTAAGTGGATACACCGCTGAAGAGAGCTATGGCAAAAATCATAGAGATCTCGTAAACAGTGGATTTCACCCGCCCGAGTTTTGGAAGGATTTATGGGACACAATCAGATCGAATAAGATTTGGCGAGGTGATGTGCGGAATAAAACCAAAGCCGGTGAGGTATATTGGGTAGATACTACTATCGTTCCTATCACTTATGATGGGGGCGCACCGACAGGATTCTTGTCTGTTCGAATTTTAATCACTAGCAGAAAAGCAACTGAAGCTGAACTGGTTGCCAGTGAAGAGCGATTTCGGCTAGTCGGGGAGTTGGCGACCGATGGTTATTGGGACTGGGATTTGAATTCTAATGCTGAATATCTCAGCCCGAGCTTCAAGCGCCTCTTTGGTTATGAGGATCATGAGATGGAAAACCATGCCACTTCATGGCAAAAAATAATCCATCCTGATGATTTGAAATTAGCCCTCGTGGCTTTTGAAGGGCATACCCAGCGAGGTGAGCCTTTTGCTGTTCCTGTGCGCTATTTTCACAAAGATGGTGGTATTGTGTGGGTGCTTTTTAGAGGTGTTGCTCTCAAGAATTCAAAGGGAGATTTTTATCGAATGATTGGCACGCATACCGATATCACAGAGCTAAAGGAGTCGGAAGAGAAGTTAGCTCAGTCTAATCGTGAGCTAGAGCAATTTGCCTTTATTGCCTCCCACGATTTACAAGAACCGCTGCGCACAATCACCGGGTATGTTCAATTGTTGGAGAGAAAATACAAAGGCTCTTTGGACCAGGACGGGAAAGAGTTCATGGATTACATCACTCAAGGAGCCCATCGCATGCGTATTTTGATCAACGATCTTTTGAGCTACTCGCGCGTTGGAAACAGTGAGCCTCAGCTTGAGAAGCTTGATTTGAATAAGGTAGTGAGTGAGGTTCTAGAGTCGTTAAGCTCCCAGATAGCACGCGAGCACGCTGAAATCGTTTTCGCGGATGGGACTCTTCCTTTTGTCTATGCGGACTCTTTCCAAATGCGGCAACTTTTTCAGAATCTTATAGGCAATGGGCTGAAATTCAAACGTGAAGGTGTTCGACCTGTTTTAGAAATTTCAACATTGATCGGTAAAAACGTAGAAGGGAAAAGCTTCCATAAGGTGTCGGTGAAGGATAATGGGATTGGTATCGATGAGAAATATTTTGAGAAGATGTTTCTAATCTTTCAAAGATTGAATGACCGAGATTCCTTCGAAGGCACTGGAATGGGGTTAGCGATTTCAAAGAAAATTGTTGAGCTCCACGGAGGCACGATTTCGGTAGAATCTAAGATTGGAGAGGGGTCATCTTTCTCTTTCACCTTGCCCATGACGAGGTCTTAAATCTATATCATCTAATGAGTTCAGGGCATTCTATAAATATTCTGATGGTTGAAGACAACCCGGCGGATATTCGCCTAGCTGAGGAGGCGTTTAAATACAACAAATTAGCCAATAACCTGCACATTTCTAAAAACGGTGTGGATGCTATGGCATTTCTCAAAAGAGAGGACGATTATACTGAGGCTGCCCGACCAGATATTATCCTCTTGGATTTGAATCTCCCCTTGATGTCTGGGCAGGAGGTGTTGGCCGCTGTCAAAGGCGATCCTGAATTAAAGAGCATCCCGGTGGTCATTCTCACTACATCAGAAGCGGAAATAGATATTTTGAAAGCGTATAAAAACCACGCAAATTGCTACATATCGAAACCCGTAGATTTTGAGAAGTTTGTAGATGTCGTCCGGCAAATAGAGGGTTTTTGGTTCTCAGTGGTTAAATTGCCGACCCCCTGAATTTGCGATCTTTGGGACTGCCCTGCGTGGCTGCTAAAAGATGGATGATGCTGTCGTGGAGCTGTGAGCTGGTCCCGCAATGTTGGACAGGTTGCTAAGAAGAAATAAGATACAAGCAACCGATGAAAAAACGACGTAAAT
>JABSRG010000134.1 GCA_013215165.1 Opitutales bacterium
GACACGATCAACCGCTACAGCCGATCAATACTCACCCCTGATCTCCGCCATCAGGCCTTATGGGATGGCTGTGCATCTATCTCATACCTCCGAAGAAGGAGATGGTTATGTCGAATGGCACATTGCTACTGACCGACAAGGACCCGACCAAGTCACTCAGCCTGCCCATCGATGTCTTTTTCCGCTCGCTAGCGATTGATCAAGAAGATCGCGCAATCGCTGTCGTTCTCTCAGGCACAGGTTCAGATGGTTCCCGAGGTATCGTGGACATCAAAGAGGCTGGCGGATTTGTAATATCTCAGTCGAGTGAGTCTGCAAAATTTGATGGCATGCCTAAGAGCGCGATCGACACGGGTGTTGTGGATAAAATAACAGCCCCAGAGCTTATTCCTGAAGCGATCTTGATGCGTGTGGAAAGTCCACTTCTAAATACATTAGAAAGTCAATATACCTCGGAGCGCGTCCATGAGACAGACCAATACTCTATAATCTTCAAACGCCTGCGCGAGGTCTTTAACATCGACTTCGCGTATTATAAGCCCTCCACAGTGAACCGACGCATAGAGCGCCGAATGAATTTTCATAAGGTGACGACTCTCGACGAGTATTCTGAGATATTGATCGATAGCAACGAGGAGGTTACAGCACTTTACGAAGACCTCCTCATCGGCGTTACCAAGTTCTTCCGAGATCCTGACGCATTTTTGGCGTTGGAAAAAACGCTTATTCCTGAGCTTTTAAATGATGCACCGGACCACAGCACTGTCCGCGTATGGATTCCTGGATGCGCTACCGGCGAAGAGGCCTACTCTATGGCCTTCCTGTTTGATGAATTGCTCACTGAAAAACATCGCCAGCGCGGTCTTGAAGTGAAGATATTTGCAACTGACCTGCATAAGGAATCAGTTAATTTTGCTGCGAATGGTCAGTATTCGAAGGACAGCCTTGAGTTTGTGACGGAGTCACGGAAGGCCAGGTTTTTCACGCCAGTCGGTGATAAATTTCAAGTAGCAGCAGAGATCCGACGGACCATCGTGTTCGCTGAGCAGAACCTCATAAAGGACCCACCCTTCACCAAAATTGACCTCGTAAGCTGTCGTAACCTTCTAATCTACTTGCAGCCAATTGCGCAGAAAAAGGTGATTTCGATGTTCCTCTTCGCTCTGAATGTCGACGGCATTTTGTTTCTAGGACCGAGTGAGACTTTGGGGACTTTTGAAAACGAGTTCGATCCCCTCAATCGGCATTGGAATATTTTCCGTAAGCGCAAAGACGTAAGGATGACTCCTGAGATCAGCATGCCCCTACAATCGTTAGCGGCATTAGATAGCAGGACCGCGACACAGGTCGACCCCTTGCGACGGCACTCCTCTGACCTCGAGCTATCACGAGCCTATGATAACTTACTTGAGACCTACATGCCTTCCAGCGTGCTGCTTAATCGAAGCAGACAGGTTCTTCATGTTTTTGGTGAATCTGATAAATATGTGAAAATGCCCAAGGGGCGCGCGAGCTTAGATATTCTTAGCATGCTTGACGGTGATCTGAGACTCGGCATGAGTGCTGGAATCCAGCGCGCAATCAAAGAAAAGCGTAGCTTTACATTACACAGTATACCTGTGGACGAGGAAAGCGGTAGCCGCGAACTAATTGACCTCACAATCACTCCTGTGAGCAACGGAACTCATCTATTGGTCACTTTCAAAAGCCATGAGCACCAGAAAGCAATTGTCGATGCTGAATCCACGACAGAAAACGAGCGGGGGTGTGACCAGAGGTGCGGGGAGTCATGCGGCCTCTTTGAGCCATTCTTGACTTTCGATGTAGGTGGCGCGGTGG
>JABSRG010000135.1 GCA_013215165.1 Opitutales bacterium
ATCATAGAGTTGAGGACGTTTGGGCATGGTTGGAGTGGGAACGTTCCGAAGGAAGTATATGTAAGTGGTGAGAGCTGCCCGGGCAGGCAGAGCTGTGTGCACATGCACAGGGCTCACTCGGTGCAGCAGTCAGAGCCTCCATATGAGCGAAGAAGTCTGGTAACTCGGATGGAGCAAAGGGAGGCAGGAAAGTGAATGCTTCAAGCGACAGTCGTTGCGAAACCACACCTGCGTCAGTTCCGGCCTCAGGGTCGGGTAAGCAAGCGGGAGACAGCCTGTGGCAAGATCACAAGGCTCAACGCGGCGTCTGGAGCGAGAAGATGCTAAGGACCCTCGCAAGAGGGGTAAAAGGCGGCAAATGGTTCAGTCTGATAGACAAAGTTTACTCAGACCGCACTTTGTCGCTGGCTTGGGAAAAGGTGAAGTCCAACGCAGGGGCCTGTGGCGTGGACGGCATCACGATAGCACGTTTTGACAAAGACAGCCAAACTCGGTTGCTCGCCGTGAAAGAGCGCCTCAAAAACGGCAGCTATCAACCCAAGCCCGTGAAACGGGTTCATATCCCCAAAGCTGGCAGCAAGCAAACGCGCCCCTTGGGCATCCCGACGGTCACCGGCCGCGTGGTGCAACAAGCGTTGCGTATGCTAATCGAACCAATCTTCGAGCATCGCTTTGCCGATCACAGCTATGGGTTCCGACCCGAACGCAGTTGCCGCGACGCGCTTAGGCGCGTGGACGGACAACTTGCCGAAGGCTACACACACATCGTAGATATCGACATCCAAGGCTACTTTGACGCCATTGACCAGACGCGGCTCATGCAGCTGCTGGAAAATGACGTCTCAGATGGCCGTGTGTTAACGATTATCGAACGCTTCCTCAAGGCGGGCGTGTTGGAGAACGGAGAATGGGATCCTAGTGACACTGGCACGCCACAAGGCGGGGTCATCAGTCCACTGCTGTCCAACCTCTATCTCGATGAACTCGACCACCTGATGGAATCGACCGGCTATGCGATGACTCGCTATGCCGACGACATGGTGATCCTCTGCCAAAGCGCAGCCGAAGCGGAGATAGCACTCCAGCGCGTGCGCCACTGGATGGAGCAAGTCAAACTGACGCTGCATCCTGAGAAAACCCGCATCGTGGATATGCAGGAAACCGAAGCTTACTTCGACTTCCTCGGCTATCGCTTCAAACGGAGCCGTCGTGGTCGGATAATCCGGCTGGCGCGCCCGAAAAGCGAAGCGAAGCTACGAGATGCCGTGCGCGAACATACACGTCGCTGCAATGGCTACGGCATGACAACGATCATATCGCTGCTCAATCCGAAACTGAAAGGTTGGTTTGGCTACTTTAAGCACGCTTATTGGAGTCAACATCGCGACCTGGATCAATGGATCCGCATGCGTCTTCGTAGTATCTATCGCAAGCAACATCGCAAACGTGGCTGCGGACGTGGCACTGATCATCAACGCTGGCCAAATCGGCACTTTACCGAGCTGGGCCTGTTCAGCCTGCAAACAGCGCACAGCGAAGCCGCTAGTCTCCGTAATGGAGTAAAGCACTAACCGGAGAGCCGGATGCGGGAGAACCGCACGTCCGGTTCGGAGGGAGGGGTGGAGTCAATCCTCCATTCCTACCCCTATCAACAGAGGCAGTTGGGGCAATCTCCCCGCTGTTTCAATTGCACCCGGTTTCGTGGAGGATTGCTAGACAGCCAGGCTCTCGCATAGCTTAAACTGATAACCATTCAAGTTCGATGTGCAGGG
>JABSRG010000136.1 GCA_013215165.1 Opitutales bacterium
GTGTAGGTGTCTTTGTTAGCGTTTTCCATGATGAGAAGGGATCAGATTCTGTGCCGCCTTCTCATTCATTCTTGTTCTACCTTCGCTCGTAGTGATACCGACACTGAAGAACCACGACGCACCGATCCTCTTCGATCCACTTATAGACTAATCGATTCTCACCATCGATGCGGCGAGACCAACAGCCCTGAAGGTCAAACCTTAGAGGCTCAGGTTTGCCGATACCATCAAAAGGATCTCTAAGAATCGAATCTATCAATTCATTTATTTTCTTAACCTTTTTCTTATCTAGCTTCTGCCAATATAGATAGTCCTTCCATCCAAGATCGTCGAAGTAGACACTCATTCTCGAATTAGCTCTTTCTTCTCGAAGATTCCTTTATCAACCCGGGCCACGGACTCTCTTAGACGCTCAGCATTCGCCGGGCTCTTCAAAAGATACATAGTTTCTTCCCACGATTCGAAATCATCCAAAGAGATCATTACTACGGCATTTTTACTACCACGCGTGATCACGACAGGGTCATGGTCAACACAGACCTTATCCATAACGCTCGCGAGCTTATTCCGAGCTTCCGTGTAGGTTATCGCATCCATGAGTCACAGAATGCGCGCAAAGTGTACGTATTCAAGTACTTTATCATTTTGTAGAACGATGAGCTCTGGCACGCCATCAGGCGTTGTCCAGAAGCGACTTGTTAGAAATTCGCTTCGTCGAGGTTAGACAGAAAACGCACATCCAATTTTTTCTCCATAAATTCTAACGACTTTTCAAAATACGCATCTGAATAGTCTCGGTTGCAAATTCTCATCAATTCTTCACCTACCTTCGAAAAAGAGAATATGTTCATTTTTCCAATACTGTCCCTGTCTGCATAACAGACGTGGTCAAAATAGTTAAATGTTCCTCCAACAGTAACATAAGCACGGAGGTCGTCTCGAACATTTAATAGGCCTAGGGTATCCATATGGAGCGTCTGTGAATGACTCAAACTTCTGTCCCACCAACTCACAGGCATAGCCTCGTCAATATCTACTGGAATAAAGAAATATCTATCCATGCTCCAAGCCAATGACGCATGACGTTCAAATAACTGAGCGTCTTTCTTTGTCATGTTCTTCAAGATGCTAAGCGTTAGTGTTGAGAAATGTCCCGGCTCAGAGATCTCACGAGCTAATACTTTAGCCCATACCTCCTGCATCGATTCGTCCGAAACATCTTGGCACCCTTCGAAGTATCGAGACATCCAATCTGGGTCTACTGGGAGGTCAGAAACAGAGCTAGACAAGTGTTCAACACTTGATGCTACGGTGTTATCGATGTTCGCTTGTCGCCTTGCCTCGGTATGTCCAATTCGATGTGCTGCTCTTTTCAATAGCTCATTGCGTTCGATTTCTCCTTCGAGCTTGATCAACTCAGCATCATTCTCGGCCTTTGTTTTTCGCCGAATACGAGTAGGCTCATACAAAACTCCAATACTCTTAGATACCTCCTCTATGAGTTTTTCTAAAGGTTTTGATATTCCCGTAATGTCGTTAAGCATCTTCTTTCAATACTCTTTCTAATGCTAAAGGTCACAGACGCTGATGGAAGTCTTTTCTCACTTGGAACGAAAATTTTCTCCGCTGCCCCTAATCGACAATCGCGCCAAGAATAATCAGCGTTCAGTGCACCGGCTTCCATGAGAAGGCGGTTTGTCAATTAGATTCAAAGTTTCAACTTTGTGTGATGGTTGTAAGGTTTAGTAGCAAGC
>JABSRG010000137.1 GCA_013215165.1 Opitutales bacterium
TGTGCGTTAATCGCGCTCGCACGGGTCTGTAGGAGTGCAGTCGAGCGATCGGCTGCACGACCTAGACCCAACTCAACCCACTATCTTTTTCCTCGCTCCAATAAATCAAAGTTATATCAGAGGCTATCAATCCGTGCGCGCGAGGCAAATTACCGAGGACATGACGTTCAGCCGCTTCCATCTTATCACCCTCACCGATATGAATCCCCAGAGACAACAGGACGATTCGTTGATATAGTTTGAGCTGTTCGGCATAAATGAATAAAGCAGGACTTCATAAGATCTCCGATCACGTTTTCTGGATGCCACCTGCGAAACCAGACCGTCCCTCGCTTTGTGCGATCGTAGGTTTCGATATGGTGGTCGCGCTCGATGCTGGAGCTTCTAGCAATCATGCAGGCCAGTTTCTTGACCAGCTGTCAGTTTTGGGAATCCCCGACCCAAATTACATCGTATTGACCCACTGGCATTGGGATCATGTTTTCGGTGCGGATAGGATTGGAGGGCAGATTGTTGCACACCATAAAACCGCCAGGATTTTGACTGAACTATCCAAGCGAGATTGGAGTGATGCCGGGCTTAAGCAACAGATTGCAGACGGGCTCGAAACGAAAGAAGGAGCTATGAATATTGAGATTGAGCTCCCTTCTCCCCGTGATGTGAGAATTGCTCAAGCCAGCGTAATATTTCAAGATTCACTGGTACTGAGACTTGGCAATGTCTCATGCCAGATAAGGCATGTAGGAGGCGATCACGCAGAAGACTCCTCAGTAATATTTGTCGAACCTGATCGAGTGCTATTTTTGGGCGACTGCCTTTCCAGCTTTTTCTACTCTCCAAAGCCATACTACACAGTTAGACGATTGGCGCTATTGCTCGAAACTCTAGAAGAATTCGATGCCGACCTCTACATCGAAGGACACAATTCTAAAGCTCAAACGAAAGCAGAGTTTAGCGAAGATGTTTCGAAAATGCATTTGGCGCTAAGTGTTATTGAGGAGACTGGACCCGACGAGGAAAAGGCTTTTGAAAGAGCTAAGCTGGTGACCGGAAAATCTCCAGATGAGGACACATCCTACTACTTACGAGCATTGATTAACGGATTCGCCGAACAAGACTGCGGTCACCATTCCGACAGCTCCGCCGCCTCCATCGTGACATCTTAACGTTCTGCACAATGGGATTCGCGATTTTAGTTGGACTTGGGATGATTCTCGCGAGCTTGGTTATATGGGCGATACGGATAAAACCATTGGCTATTCGTAATCGACTGAATGTTAAGTCCGGCGCCAACTTAGGATGGTCTGTCTGGGCAGACTATACTGAAGTCAGTGAGTATCTTCGCGCCAACGGTAAGAAGGATCAGATGATTCGTCTGTTTTCGATTTTCCAGATTCTAGGCTTTTTTCTGCTCGTTTTCGGATTGGCTTCAGTGGTTAGTGCTGGTTAGAGCATCAGAAAGACTAGCCAAGTGGGAACACCTACGGCAGAACAAGACGCAGGGAAAAACAATTATTTTGCTCCGCGCTGGTGGCGATTTGGGGTTGAGGGATGATCGATTTGGTTCCAATTCATTTTAAGCTTCCATTACTGTTTTCACAGTCATCCCATAGGAACTCTAATTTTCCTGGACCACAGATCACGGGTATGCGGTCAATCAAGTGTTTTGTTGAATTTCCTTGAAATAGTTTTGTTTAAATTCGGTGCGATTGGCGTAG
>JABSRG010000138.1 GCA_013215165.1 Opitutales bacterium
CACCCATACGCTATTGAAGCCGTTCCGATCCGCAAAGCGTGTCGATTCCAAGACCAGGCGATAATTGTCTTCGGGTGTCTCAGATTCGGTCCCGTTGAAGAACATGATACCAAAGTTCATCGCTTGTTTTGGCAGTGCGGAGGAGCTCGTTGTCGACGCGGGAGCAATGTCTATTGCAGCCGCGGACTGCCATATGTCATCGGGGGTGGAGCGAGAGAAAAATTTGACGGTGCATTGGCCATCAAGCCTGATTCGCAAGGTTGTTTGCAGTTCAAGCGAATCATTGGAAATACTCGGTGGTGAGAATTCCACGTTATCACACACGCAAGCGGTTTCATGTTTAGATTTCCATGCGGCATGGGCCGCTTCAACAAACCAACTCGGCGGAATAGTTTCCCTTCCCTGAGTGGCATAGCCGTCAAACGCCCCCGCGTTGATTCGCTTGATCCAGACCTTATCATCAGGCTGGTCTCCTTGTCCGGGGAATTCTGCACCGAGTATCGGATGTTGGTTCTGGGAGGTCGGAATTTCCGAGGCTTTTGGTGTGGTAGTAACCCAGTGGCGCTGTCTTTGGAACGGGTAGTTGGGTAATGGTGTGCCAGGCGTTACACGGACATTGGCCAATTTGGACCAGTGGATCGCATGCCCTTGTTCAAACAAAGTTCCTAGGGTTTTTGAGAAGTCCTCTAATGGACCACCGTACGGACTGAGGGCCTGCATCCAATGGGCGGGGTGATCACCCCAGGTCTTTTTCGCCAGACCGGTCAGGATGGGTTTGGGCCCTATTTCAAGAAAGGTTTGGTATCCTGATTCCTGACAGAACCGAACCGAGTCCGCGAATCGAACCGGGTTCAACACGTGCTGCAGCCAATACTCCGGTTGGATGATCGAATTTGAGGAGACTGGCTCACCCGTCAGGTTACTCAGAACTGTGATCTCGGGTGCATGGAACTCAATTTCATTTAAAATAGATCGGAATTCCTCGATCATGGGGAGCATCAGCGGAGAGTGGAATGCATGAGAGACTTTTAACGGAATCGCTCGGATTGCTCTCTTCGCCAGGGTTTCCAAAATCAGTCGCATCGCACCTCGGGAGCCGGAGATTACGGTTTCTCCTGGAGCATTCAGCCCAGCAATAGCAAGATCGGGATAGCGCTGGATGAGCGGCTCGACTATGTCGCTTTCGGCGAAAACTGCCGTCATGGCACCATTAGCCGGAAGCTGCTGCATCAAGCGTCCGCGGTGCGCTACTAACTTGAGTTCCGTCTTCTAAGCTAAATACACCAGCCCAACATGCAGCCACAACCTCTCCCAAACTGTGGCCGATCATTGCTGTCGGCCTGATTCCAAGAGCATCAAATAATGTCAGTAAACTATATTCTAGAGCAAATAGAGCAGGCTGGGCGAGACGGGTCTGGTGTATTGAATCAGACTTTTGCTCGAACAAAACGCTGGATATTGATTCGCCTAGTATGGGTTTGAGAAGCGAGTCGCAGCGGTCAAACGTCTCTCGAAAAATGGG
>JABSRG010000139.1 GCA_013215165.1 Opitutales bacterium
GCATCTCGTTTTTCCATGCCTGAAAGGATGAATGATGCATGGGTGAAAGTCATGTATTATATTAGCGAGTTAATAAGTCATACTTCGGATGGGGATATCCAGTTATGATCATCGCGGTTTTCATATGGTTGCTCTACCGATATGAAGGGATCAAAAAGATGAATAACTCTAAACAGTCGCTTCTGGACAACGCCTAACGGCGCGCCAGAGCTCATGGTTGAACGTACTCGATAAATGTTCTAACGTCTATCTATGAATTCTTTGCCTTCAATCCTGCGTCGAAAA
Organism: Opitutales bacterium; assembly: GCA_013215165.1. Lineage (NCBI taxonomy): Bacteria > Pseudomonadati > Verrucomicrobiota > Opitutia > Opitutales > Opitutales bacterium. Next base: position 286 of record JABSRG010000139.1, read on the forward strand.
TGTCATTCTCAGGAGTCTTCGATTCTGTGGGATGCGAGCGTTTTCTATTTCGGATTGGGAATCCCCATTCTCTTGATTCTCGTTTTTGTGGACCAGACCGAAATCAATGCGGAACCTCGGTGGATAAAACCTCTCAAATTTTTCCTCAGTATCGGTCTCTACAATTTAACCTTGGAGTGGCTGTATCGTTTTTTTCGAACAGATCAAAACGTCGTTCAGCTCAATAGGGTCCGCTGGGTGATTGCCGTCGGCATGTTGATTGAGGGTGTATTGATCGTTACCCAGGCGGCTCGAGGGGTTCAAAGTCATTTCAACATCGCGACAAGTTTGGATGCTTTGATTTTTTCAATTATGGGCATATCCATCTCGATCGTGGTGCTCGCGGCTTTGTTCAGTGGGTTTATCATTTGGAAGGCGAGGAAGCTCGCTCCGCCGGTGTTTGGTGAAGCTATCCTTTTAGGAATTCTAATCATGACGGTGGCTTCGTTCCAAGGCTTTGCCATGACTGGGCCCACCCCCCAGCAACTGGCAGCGAGCGAGCGGGGAGAGGGACCTCTCCTTGCAGGGTCGCATTTCGTTGGCGAACCTCCTGTCGAGGATCATCGCACATTGCCCTTTACGGGTTGGAGTTTGGATATCGGAGATTTAAGAATCCCTCATTTTATAGGGATCCATGCTTTGCAGTGCTTGCTTGCACTTGCATGTTTACTCGATCGCTTGAAGGTCACAGCTCCGCTCCTGTTCATTCGGTTATCTGCTCTGTTGTATGGAGGCTTGTTTCTGTATGCATACCTCAGTGCGCAGGCTGGCGTTTTTCTTTTACAGGACATAAATAGAATTGTAGACTCGACAGCAATCTGTGTTCATCTGTGAAATCTGTGGTGAAAGCGTATTCACCTCACGCCCGCTTCGCTCGAGACGCAGAGGCGCAGAGAAAGTATGGAATAAGCATTTACTGGCAGATTATTCCTATCGCACACTTCCGGTTAATGGCTACAGAACAGAAAAGATGAAGTTTCTGCTCCAACATCCAAGCCGCACCACCGGTAGGCTATACTCAGCCGATGGCTCTAATTTGGGCTAACATGGCTATCCTTGCACCCTATCGTTATGCAGAAAAAAAACAAAAGTCTGAGTCGAGAAGCCTTTGCTAACCCGGATTTTGCATAAAAAAGTATCGCGAGTTGCGGTTAAACCACTGAAGGTCAGTGGATAACAAAACAAAAA